>CAJGCL010000169.1 GCA_904501675.1 Clostridiaceae bacterium | reverse complement strand
CTGTTTCCCTTTCTCTCACTTATGAGTCTTTTTCCCAATCTTGTAGCATATCGCTCAACCTTCTCTCTGTCGGTAAAGCTACCAAAAAGAACAATGCTTTGGGCTTCAATCTGAGAAGCTACAGAAAGATATTCTGATGCAATCTTGTGCATACGCTTATTTTCTTTTGTCAGCTCACAAATTTCTTCACTATGGCTTTTTAAATATTCCTTATTCCACGCAATGCTTAAATCTACTATATGTTCATTAAGTCCCGGCAATGTGGGGTCAAAATTATGTGGTGCAGTACCATCGAAAATTGAAAAATTAAGTTCAGGCGCAATAACTGCATCAAGGGAATTGGGGTCGGCGCTGCAATATCCTCTTTCAACAAAATACCCTTCCTTTTCAAGCTTTTCAGCAACCTTTTTCATAAGGGTTGATTTACCTGTACCTGGTCCACCTTTAAGTATAATATGATTACCCTTTTTATAAGGGTCATAAATTTTATTATAAAGCGAGCAATAGCCATTTTTATTATTGGCTCCTAAAAAGAAAGAAACGGGCAAAACTGTTTTTGTCATATACTCCCCTCCTACATTTCATAGTATGCAAACTGGTGTTTTTTGCCACTTGTTCATTGACTTTTAAACTATAAAATACTATACTAAATGTGTATGGTCTTAATTTACTGGAGGTAATATTATGACAAGATATGAATATTCACAAAAAATGTATGAGGCTATGGGCGTTGACACCGAAAAAGCTCTCAATACATTAAAGGACATTACAATTTCTGTTCATTGCTGGCAGGGTGATGACGTTGTTGGCTTTGACAGCAAAGAAAGCCTTTCAGGCGGTATTCAGACTACAGGTAATTATCCCGGCAAGGCTTCCACACCTGAGGAGCTTATGGCAGATATAGACAAAGCTTTCTCTCTTATTCCAGGTAAAAAGAAGCTTAATCTTCACGCTTGCTATGCAATTTTTGAAAATGGTGAGTTTGCAGACAGAGATGCTTTAGAACCAAAACATTTTGATAAATGGCTCAAATTTGCAAAGGATAGAGATATGGGTATAGATTTCAACCCAACCTTCTTCTCTCACCCAATGGTAAAGGATGGTTTAACCCTTTCTTCTCCTGATGAAGCAACTCGCAAATTCTGGGTTAAGCACGGTATACAGTGCCTTAAAATTTCAGAGTATTTTGCCAACGAAACAGGTATTCCTTGCGTTATGAATATCTGGATTCCTGACGGATACAAGGACATCCCTGCGGACAGACTTTCACCGCGTATGCGTTTCAAAAAGTCTCTTGATGAAATTCTCGCAACACCATACGATAAATCAAAGGTTTACGTAACACTTGAATCAAAGGTTTTCGGTATTGGTCTTGAAAGCTACACAGTAGGCTCTGCAGAATTCACACTCTCTTACTCAACAAAGGCTGGCATTACTCCTCTTATGGATAACGGCCACTATCACCCTACAGAGCTTGTTTCCGATAAAATCTCTTCTCTTCTTGCTTTCAACGAGAAAATTGCTCTCCATGTAACAAGAGGTGTGCGTTGGGATTCAGACCATGTTGTTCTCCTTGATGACGAAACAAAGGAAATCGCAAAGGAAATCGTTTTTCACAACGCATTAAACAGAGTATTTATTGCTACTGACTATTTTGATGCTTCCATAAACAGAATTTCTGCCTGGGTAACAGGCGTAAGAAACGTGCAAAAGGCTCTTCTTAACGCTTTACTTTTACCTGCAGAGAAAATGAAAGCACTTCAGGAAAACGGTGATTTTACTCAGCTTATGTATCTTCAGGAGGAATGCAAGACCTTGCCTTTCGGCGATATCTGGGCAGAATTCCTTATGAGAGAAAACGTAAGCGGAGATTATTATAACGAAATTAAAAAATATGAAGAAAAGGTATTGGTGAACAGAAAATGAAAGACATTTTAACAGCTCCATTTGTGGAGGATATGAAAAGAGCAACCGCTAATATGTATCGTCAGACTTGGGACG
>CAJGCL010000168.1 GCA_904501675.1 Clostridiaceae bacterium | reverse complement strand
GCATAAGAGAACTGACTTGAAATTGAGGGAGCAACAACTGCATAAAGCTTATAGTTTCTGCCCTGTTCACTTTTCTTAATAAGGTCAACAACGTTGAGGATATATGATTTATCGGAAATCGCACCAAAGGGACATTGATAAACGCAAGCACCACAAGCAGTACATTTATCGTTGTCGATAGATGCAGCATTATCTTCGTTAATTGAAATTGCCTTCACCTTGCAGGCAATCTGACAAGGTCTTTTGCGGTTAACAATTGCTGAATAAGGGCAAACCTTTGCACACTGACCGCATTCCACACATTTTGATTTATCAATATGAGCAACATGATTATGGTCAAATGAAATTGCACCACGCTTACAAACATCCTCGCAACGGTGAGCAAGGCAACCTCTGCAGGAATCTGTTACTTCATAACCTGCCGCAGGACATTCGTCGCAGGCTATATCAATAACCTGAATAACATTTGGATTTTCAGGGTCACCGCCCATAGCGATTTTCACACGTTCTGAAAGAATTGCGCGCTCCTTATAAACGCAACATCTCATTGTTGAGGTTTTACCGGGAACTATTTTTTTAGGTATATCAATGAGATTTTCAAGAAGGGTGTCATTCCACGCTTCTCTTGCAACCTCTCTTAACACCTTGTATTTAAGATATTGTACTTTTGTATCAAATTTTCTTATATTACTCATAATTAAAAATAACTCACTTTAATTCGTTTACCCATTTGCTTCAAGCACTTAGAAAGCTCTTCTACAAGATTCATTTTAATATTGAAGTTTATGGGAAGATCCGGGTTCTGATGGGCAGGGTTAATTGCTCTGCCTACATAGAAATTTATATCTGTTGCCTCTTCAAAAAGCAAACGGCTTATTAACGAAGCACCGTCCTTTTTGAAATTCCAATGCTCATAGTGTTTGTTTTCACCGAGATAATCTTGTGCATACTCTACAACTTTGTTGACTGTGATAACGCCTTCTGTAACGAGGTCAACGCCTTCAATTTCCGCAATAGGCGGAATATCACTGCTTTCAAAATTAATAGATGGTTTCAAAGGTTTTCTTAAGAATTTGGATGCAATAGATGATGTTGTACCACCACATATAATATGCTTACCTTCCTTTGAGAAGAAAAGGCTCATCATTCTGTCTGCATCATCTCTGTTTGAGGGTGGTCCGAATAGCATATTCATAGGAACTCTCTTACGGATTCTCACAACGCAAGCAGTTGCATCATCGCCCGGCTTATGGCCATAAAGCTTATCACACTCATCAATGAGCATTGTGGATAAATTTTTTGCAGTATAGCCAACAGGAGCAAGAGTTTCAAGAAAACTTGCAATGTCTTCACGTTTCCAACCAAAGTTATATGCTGTACCGATACCTGCGTGAGGGCAACCATCACTCATAGCAATAAAAATATCGTTTTCCTGAAGCTGAATAACGGATTTAAAAATCTTCTTTCCGCCTATATTCATTTCAGTTTTAGGATAATCCCAGTTTTTTTCATTTCTTATTATTATGGTGTGAGGGTTATCGTACTGAATAAGCTCTGCAGTTTCATTGTTTTTTAAATGAATAATGGTGAATGTGGAATAAGCAACGCCACGCACAGAGCAAACAGGAAGTGTAGCAGCAATAGTTTCAACGCATTCCTCAAGAGAAAGACCTTCTGCAAGCATTGTGGAAATAATTTTTGAAGTAAGGGTTGAAAGAATACTTGCTTTAACACCGCTGCCAAGACCATCTGAAAGAACAACAACAGTTGAATTATCATCGGGCTCAACTATATCAATATGGTCTCCGCAAAGTTGTTCTCCGTAATGGTTTATACTTTTGTAACCGATATCTGCACATAAATCATTCATCAGAAATCGACTCCTTTAATTTTGCAAGTGCGATTTTAGTTTCAGCGGCAGTTTCACCAAGAAGTGAAGCAATCTCCTGAACTATTCTCATTTGCTTATCAACAACCTTATCGGCAACCTCAATTGTCTGACGGCTGATATTTTCTTTTCTTTCTCTTTGTTCCTCTTCGGCAGTAACATCTCTCATAAT
>CAJGCL010000167.1 GCA_904501675.1 Clostridiaceae bacterium | reverse complement strand
TTTCTTTATTTAAAGCTTTTCAGCCTTGGTTCTTTTTACCCTTGAACCTTAGGTCTTTACCGGAACATTGGTGTTCACCCATCCTTTATTTAAGATTTTTAAGATTGGTTTTTTACCTGTACATCGGAACCACACTTTCATTTTTAGTTTGGTTTTTTAGGTTTTACCTGTACATTGGTCTCACCCTTTCTTCACCTATATAGTAGCACGGATTTCAAGGGAAATCTATTCCTAATGTTCCACAAAGTTAAAAAGCCTAAATTATTCAAAAGGGAGAAATTGCAATGCACCACCAAAAACCTTGTGTTAAATTATTGACAATCTTTTTTCTGTATGATATGATAAGTTTGTTGGTTGAAAAAATAAGGACACTTCCTCGGGAAGTGTCCTTTGTTTTTATTTACCTGCTTTTTTAGAATACTTAATCTTATAGATAAAGTTCATAAGGTGAGCATCAATCGGGCCGATTGGCTTAACCTCTGCATAAAGCTCTGCGCCAACTGCAGTTTTTGCGTGCTTTTCCATAACAAGCTCAACTGCCTCTGCGTTGTACTCATTATCTGCTACGCAAACTGCGCCGTTGTCTTTAAGGAAAACTGCGTTTCTCTTGCCAAGAGCCTTTGCAACCTTTTTGCTTGAGCAAAGAGTGCTGTCAGGATTAAAGATTGCTGTTTTAACAACAGGACCGCAAAGCTGAGCAAAGTCGTCAAGAAGAGGCTTGATTGTTTTACCCTTTCTTGAAACTGCAACAACGTTTTCCTCTTTAGTATGGCGGATGAAGTTAACGTCAGGTCTCTTTTTGTAAATCTCCCAGTGCAAATCTGCGCTGTCAGGGATTTCGCCGCCACCTACCCAGGCACCGCTCTTTGTATCAATAATAGCGGCTCTCTTATCCTTTTCGCCAACGAAGAAGAAGTTGCCCTTTCTTGCGCTGTCGCAAGGAGCGAATTCCTTAGCAGCTCTGTATTTATCGCCTGATTTGATAACGTCTGTAATATAATCAACAACACCTGAGAAGGTATCAACAGCTTTGCCTGAAACCTCTACACAGCGGTCGATAATAAACTGCTCGCAAACAACTTCAAGAGTCTGGGCAACCTTGAAAGCATCCTCGTAGTCAACACCAAGGCAAACAGCACCGTGGTGCTTCATAATAGCAGCCTTTGATGTTGAGCGGGTTATTGCACCGATAACGCCTTCGCGGAGCTTTGGCTGACCGGGAAGACCATATGTTGCGCAAGGAACGTCTGTACCGATAATTTCTGCTGCTGCACCTGTAATATTATTAATATCAAGACCAAGTGTGCTTACAACAGAAGCGTTCTTCTGATGTGTGTGGATAACGAAATTTATGTCGGGACGAAGCTGGTAGCAGGAAGCGTGAATACCCTTTTCTGATGATGGCTTAACATCACCGTCATAGCTGAGGTCTTCAATGTTTACAAGCACAATATCATCAGGAGTGAGGCCGTCGTAAGCCATACCGCTTGGAGTGATAACAAACTGCTTTTCGTTTATACGACAGCTGATGTTACCCCATGTTCTTACAATAAGACCTGCCTTTAAAAGCTCGTGGCCCGCTTTGATAACTATATTTTTTGCTTCTAAAATATCCATAAAGCGAATCCTTTCATGGTTTCAAAAAGCCACGGAGCTCCGTGGCTTTTTGTGTTTTTAATTAGCCTTCTTTAACTGCAACGTTTGCAAATACTCTGTCAAATCTTGTGAGTGCTTCGTCAATAAGCTCAGGTGTGTACTGAGCGTTAGTGTAGAGACGGCTACCTGCAAGTGTAACAAGACCCTCTGCCATGTAAGCAGCGCCCATGTACTGCATCTCTTTCTTTCTCTCGCTTGTAGCTGAGATAACGCCTGGGATTGACCATGGCTTGCACCAGTCGATTGAGTAGTGCATTGTACCAACAGTTTCAAGGTGGCAAACTGAACCTTCGTTCCATGCAACGAATGGAAGGTTGTGCTTAACGATGAGCTCCTGAAGACCCTTTGTAAGTCTGTCGCCCATCTGACCTGCAACCTGACATGCGTTTGTTCTGTCGATTTCTTCAAGCGTGAAGTAACCTGCACAGCATGAAAGTGGGTTAGCAGTCATTGTACCGCCTGTGAATGCCTTCTTGATTTTCATACCTGA
>CAJGCL010000166.1 GCA_904501675.1 Clostridiaceae bacterium | reverse complement strand
CTTATGTTCTCGAATGTGGTGTTTCTGCTGCTCCCGATGAGGTTCGCGGTCAGGTAGTTAAGGCAAGTATTGTTCTTGTTAATGGTACCGAGGGCACCGAAGAGCTTAAGAAAGAAATCCAAAAATACGTTAAAGAGCGTACTGCTCCGTATAAGTATCCCCGTATCGTTGTATTTAGAGACGAGCTTCCTAAAACTACAAGTGGAAAGATACAGAGAAACAAATTATAATTTGAAGAGGTGATTAAGATGCAATACAAAAGAATAACACTTTTTGCAGGACATTACGGTAGCGGTAAAACAAATATCGCAGTAAACTATGCAATGCATCTTAAGTCCCTCGGTGAAGCTGTAGTTGTTGCTGACCTTGATATAGTTAATCCTTATTTCCGCACTCGTGACAGTCAGACTGATTTTGAAAATGCAGGTATCCGCCTCATTTCATCAGAGTTTGCTTCATCAAATGTTGATTTACCCGCACTTCCGCAGGATGTTTATTCAATTCTTGATAATCCTACAGAGTGTGCTATAATGGATATTGGCGGTGACGACAGGGGAGCCTACGCCCTTGGTCGTTATGCAGATGCTATCAAGGCAGAAAACAATTATGAAATGCTTTTTGTTTTCAATAAATACCGCCCACTTACACCTACCGCGCAGGATGCGGCAGAGATAATGGCGGAGATTGAAAATGCTTGTCACGTTAAATTCACGGCAATTGTCAACAACTCCAATCTTGGTGAAATGACAACAGCCGAGGATATATTAAATTCGGTTTCTGAAACCGAAAAATTAAGCGAGTTAACGGGCTTACCCGTTAAAATGACTTCGGTCAGAAGTGATTTAGTTAATAATCTCAACGGAAAAGTCGAAAACCTCTTTCCGCTGACTTTACAAAAAAAGATAGTATAGGGTGAGGAAAATGGCAAAAGTAACATTTGCAGAAAATGTATGCAAGGGTTGCGGTTTATGCGTAACTGCTTGTCCCAAAAAGATTGTAGAGCTTGACTCTGCGAAGCTTAATGCAAAAGGGCATCATCCTGCTCACTGCATTGATGAAAGTCAGTGTATCGGTTGTGCTTTCTGCGCAACAATGTGCCCTGACTGTGCAATAACTGTTGAAAGGTAAGGTGAAAAAGATGGGTGAAAAAGTTTTAATGAAGGGCAATGAAGCTATTGCTGAGTCTGCTATTAGAGCCGGCTGTATGCACTATTTCGGCTATCCTATTACCCCTCAGACAGAAATTGCTGCTTACATGGCAAAGCGTATGCCTAAAATAGGCGGTGTATTCCTTCAGGCAGAGAGTGAAGTTGCTGCTATTAACATGGTTCTTGGTGTTGCTGCAACAGGTAAACGTGTTATGACATCATCTTCAAGCCCTGGAGTTTCTCTTAAGAGCGAAGGTATTTCATACATAGCAGGTAGCGATGTTCCTGCTCTTATAGTTAACGTTCAGCGTGGTGGTCCTGGTCTTGGTGGTATTCAGCCTTCACAGTCTGACTATTTCCAGGCAGTTAAGGGTGGTAGCCATGGCGACTTTAAAAAGATTGTTCTTGCTCCTGCATCAGTTCAGGAAATGGCAGACCTTACTGCTACAGCATTTGATCTTGCTGATAAGTATAGAATGCCTGCAATGATTCTTGCTGACGGTACACTCGGTCAGATGATGGAGCCTGTTGAGCTTCCTGACACTGCTCCTAAGGCGTTCGAAAAACCTTGGGCACTTACAGGTACAAAGTGCGAGAGAAAGCATAACATCTGTAACTCTCTCTACCTCAAACCTGAAGAATTAGAGAAAACAAACTTTGAGCGTTTTGCAAGATATAAAGATATTGAAGACAACGAGGTTCTTTACGAAGAGTATCTTATGGACGATGCAGAAATCTGCGTAGTTTCATTCGGTATTACAGCTCGTGTTGCTAAGAACGCTATCGTTGAAGCAAGAGCAAAGGGTATTAAGGTTGGTATGATTCGTCCTATAACTCTCTGGCCATTCCCTGAAAAGGTTCTTAATGCTGCTGCAGATAAATGCAAAGCATTCCTTTCAGTTGAAATGAATATGGGTCAGATGATTGAGGATATCAAGCTTGCAACAGAGTGCAAGAAGCCTGTTTACCTTTGCAATCGTACAGGTGGTATGATTCCTTCACCTGAAGAAGTTCTTGCAAAGATTGTTGAAATCAACGAAGGAGGCGACAAATAATGG
>CAJGCL010000165.1 GCA_904501675.1 Clostridiaceae bacterium | reverse complement strand
TTTCAACAGTTAATTTGTAAAGTAAATCTTCCGGAAAATTATTGATATTAGCATTATATTTAATATATACTGATAACTGTAAAAACTATATTTTCATGGGGTGAAACATGGATATTTTTAATATTTTAGAAATGATAGGTGGCTTGTGCCTTTTCCTTTTTGGTATGAACTTCATGGGTGAATCCCTTGAGAGACGCGCAGGCGGAAGCCTTAAAGGCCTTTTAGGTAAGCTTACAGGAAGCAAGCTCAAAGCCTTCCTTACCGGCATGGGTGTAACAGCAGTTATACAAAGCTCATCTGCCACAACTGTTATGGTAGTTGGTTTTGTAAACTCAGGTATAATGACACTTAAACAATCCATAGGTATTATTATGGGTGCCAATATAGGCACTACCATCACCTCATGGATTCTTAGCCTTGGTGGTATTTCAAGCGATAACTTATTTATACAGCTTTTAAAGCCCACATCATTTACCCCTGTGCTTGCTCTTATAGGTATTGCTATGACTATGATAAGCAAAACCACAAAGAAAAAAGACGTAGGCAACATTCTTTTAGGTTTTGCTACACTTATGTTTGGTATGGACACAATGTCGGGTGCTGTTAAAGGACTGGCAGATGTTCCTGAATTCCAACAGCTTTTCACTTTATTTAAAAATCCTGTTTTAGGGGTAATCGTAGGTGCTGTGCTTACTGCAGTAATTCAATCGAGCTCTGCTTCTGTTGGTATTTTGCAAGCGCTTTCCGCTACAGGACAAGTTTCTTTCGGTGCGGCAATCCCCATTATCATGGGTCAAAACATTGGCACTTGTGTTACCGCTCTGTTATCATCCTTCGGAGCAAACAAAAACGGAAAGCGTGTGGCAATAGTTCATTTATCCTTTAATGTTATAGGCGCAATAGTCTGCCTTTCAATATTCAGCCTTATTTCAAGTATTTTAAAGCCCGTTTTTCTTGACACTGCCGCATCTCACTTAGGAATTGCAGTTGCGCACTCCTGCTTTAATGTTATTTGCACTCTTATACTCTACCCTGCAGCAGGTTTTCTTGAAAAACTTTCTCTCAAAATTGTTCCGCAAACAGAGGACGAAAAAGAAGAAAAAATTGAAATTGACGAGCGTTTACTTGCTACACCATCTATTGCTCTCGACCAATGTAACATTCTCGTAAACCAGATGGCAACTGCAACGCTTAAGGCATATAACCGCAGCCTTTCTTTGCTTGATAATTACGATACAGAAATTGCAGAAAAGGTACGCAAGGCAGAAAAGCTTGCAGACAAATATGAGGACACCTTAGGTACATTCCTTGCAAAGCTCAGCACTCACGCCACAAGCGACAGCGACAGCCGACTTTCTGCTGTACTTCTTAAGGTTATTGGTGATTTTGAAAGAATCTCCGACCATGCAGTAAATATTGTAGAAGCCGCAGAAGAACTTAAGGAAAAAGGAATTGACCTTACTGCAGATGCAGAAAAAGAATTAAAACACATTATAAACGCAGTAGAGGAAATCCTAGACCTTTCATATAAGGCATTTGTAAATAATGATTATGAAACCGCAACTAAGGTTGAACCTCTTGAGCAGGTTATTGATGAGCTCAAGGAGTACCTGAGAGACTGCCATATAAGAAGGCTTCAGCGTGGTGAATGTACTATTGAAGCAGGTTTTGTATGGTCAGATTTATTAACAAATCTAGAAAGAACATCAGACCATTGCTCAAACATTGCGCTTTGCATAATTGATGCCAAGGATAACAACATGAATCACCATGCTTCAGGTAAGAAAATCAAAAAGGATAAGGAGCATTTTGTAGCGCAGTATTACGAATATGCAGAGAAATATTCATTTAAAGATTAAAATCGGGCTTCCGTTACGTTTGATAACGGAAGCCTGTAAAATTTTACACAAAAAAGACTTTTCAAAATACCTTATTTATAACAAATTTTTAGAACATTTTTACATAACAAAAAAAATCAACTAATTTTCTTGACATTATTTAAAATGAGCATTAAAATTCTATATGTAATAAAAGTATATTAACTACCAAAAGTAGTAATTGAAGGAGAGATTTATTATGAAGAAACTCTACGAAGGTAAAACAAAAGATGTTTTCGAACTTGAAAATGGTAATGTACTTCTTAAGTTCAAGGATGACTGCACAGGTAAAGACGGCGTTTTTGATCCAGGTGAAAACTCAGTTGGTCTTAAGATTGACGGTATCGGCAAGGAAAACCT
>CAJGCL010000164.1 GCA_904501675.1 Clostridiaceae bacterium | reverse complement strand
TTTCTCCTTGGTTTATATACTTTTAATTTATTATACCACATTAATAAACAAAAACAAACCTAAGAAAAACTTTTTCTCGGGTTTGTATAAAAATCTATTTACTTTTGATTTCGCTTTGCTATAATAAATTCACAAAACACCTTTTAAAAAAGGAGGTATTCAGCTTGAAGATAATTACAAACAGGTCTATTCCATCGCACTTTGAGACGCTCCTCAAAAATGAAGTAAATGAAGAAGAGGTTCTCTTCGCTGTTGTTGGCGACCTTAATCTTAAAGGACGATATGCTGAGTCTGTAATGTTTTTCACTAAAGACAGGCTTATTGTTTTTGACGAATGTCTCAGCGACGGTGCATATACTTTAGGCTATGATGATATTGAAATTGCTCAGGTAAAAAGGCTTTACGGTAACGCTGTTTTCAGAGTAACTCTTAAAACAGGAACAAAAAGAATACTATTAAGATTTTCTTATGCGTCCGCAGAGGTAGCAGATGCCGCCGCAGTATTTGTAAATGCTGTTAAAGACGGTGCTGACTATGAAGATGAAGCCGAAACAGTAAAATCTGTTTACCACAAGCAGCGTTGCTTCTGCCCTAAATGCGGAAGAAAGATTCCCAACCCTGAAGCAGAGTGTATAAATTGCTCAGGTAAAGGAAAGCTGATTTCCAAATTTTCAAAATACGTAATCCCTGAAAAGAAATCTCTTATCGTCTGTATGCTTCTTTCCGTTGCCGCTACCGCCCTCTCTCTTGCACCGCCTTACATCACAAAAATCATGGTTGATGATGTTATTCCTGCAAGAAATTCATCTATGCTTGTAACTGTGCTTGTGGCTCTTTTGGGAATATACATATTGCAATATGTAATGAATGGCTTCCGTTCATATTGGCTCAGACTTGCGGGCGACAGAATAACCCTTAACCTGAAAAAAGATATATACGAAAAAGCACAATACCTTCCTTTAAGCTTTTATGATAAAATCTCAACAGGCTCCGTAATTAACCGAGTAAATTCTGATGCAGGTGTTATACAAACCTTCATTATGAAAATCACTCAGGAAGCTGTTGTACAAGCATTCACACTCGTGGGGCTTGTAATAATAATGTTTGGTATGAGCCCGAAGCTTGCACTTTTCTCGTTGATTCCCGTTCCCATTGTTGTAGTGGCAGGCAGGCTTTTCGGTAAAATTATAGGTCCAAAATACATGCGCCTTTGGAGAAGAAGCGCATCAATTTCTACGGTTCTTGCAAACTCAATCCCCGGTGTAAGAGTTATTAAGGCTTTTACAAATGAAGCGCAAACAATAAAAAAATTCGCCCGCTATTGCGACGAATGGTATAAAGAGGATAAAAAGGTTGCTATCCCTGCAGCTGTATTTCCATCACTTATAACCTTCCTTGTAACCTGTGGCTCAATTGTTGTCTGGTTCTTAGGCGGTCAGCTTGTTATAAGCGGTAGCGATGAAATTTCTCTCGGCTTACTTGTATCCTTTGTTTCATATGCAAGTATGTTCTATACACCTATAAACTTCTTTGCAAATATGAGCGACTCATATCAGAACACACTTGCATCTGCAGAAAAAATTCTTGATATTGTAGACGCAGAGCCTGAGCATAACTTCGGCGAAGGTAATAAGTTAGAGCGTATGGAAGGCAGAATTGAATTCAAAAATGTTAATTTTGCATTTGATCGTTCTAAAAAAGTACTTTCAAACATCAATCTCACCATAGAGCCTGGTGATATTGTTGGTATTGTTGGTACAACAGGCTCAGGTAAATCCACTCTCATCAATCTTCTTATGAGATACTATGATGATTATGATGGTGAAATTTTCATTGACGGCGTAAACATAAAAGATGTTGATATGAAATATTACCGTGATTCCATAGGCTATGTTCAGCAAGAGCCTCTTATGTTCCGCGATACTATTTTCAATAATATCGCTTTTGGTAGCGGAAATGTTCACGTTGAGCAGGTTATTCACGCAGCTGAGGTTGCAAATGCCCACGGATTTATATCAAAGCTCCCCGATGCATATGACACTATGCTTGGTGAACGCGGCGTAGGTCTTTCAGGCGGTGAACGCCAGAGAGTTTCAATTGCAAGAGCCGTTCTTAAAAACCCAAGTATACTTATTTTTGACGAAGCAACCGCTGCAGTTGACTCTGAAACAGAGCACCTTATTCAAGGGGCAATTGAACGCCTTATAAGCGGAAGAACAACACTTATGATTGCCCACAGACTTTCAACATTGCGCAAGGCTAATAAAATTGTGGTTGTTGATAAGGGTGAAATCATTGAGTG
>CAJGCL010000163.1 GCA_904501675.1 Clostridiaceae bacterium | reverse complement strand
GCATTGATGAATCTTTGCGTTGGTACAATAGGGGATGGCAGCATGCTTGTTTTCTTCTGGGCAATTAATGGCTTTGCTCAGGCGTTTATGTGGCCACCACTTGTAAAGATTCTTTCAAATCTTCTCAATGATGACGATTATAAAAAAGCATGCGTTAAAGTTAGTTGGGGTAGCTCTTTAGGCACTGTTTCAATGTATCTCTTAGCGCCTGTTATGATTAAATTATCTGATGTACGTGTTGTGTTTATTGTAAGTGCTGCTCTTGCGGCAATTATGGCTGTGGTATGGAAGAGTGTTTACGATAAATATAAGCCATTTAAATCTTGTGGTGAAATTGAATCGATAAAAGCATCTGATAAGATTCCTGTTAGTAGCGCAAATGCAGTTAAATTCAACAAGCCTGCAATTGTACTTTTAACATTTATAATGCTTTCGATTATGCTTCAGGGATCTCTTCGTGATGGTGTAACTAACTGGACCCCTACATATATTTCAGAAATGTTTAAACTTGATAGTTCAATTTCAATTCTTACAGGTGTTATTTTACCTGTTTTCAGTCTGCTTTCATTTACATTTGTGTCTTTCATAAATAGGAAGTTTATTAAAAATGAGCTGACATGTGCCGGAGTAACCTTTGGTGTTGGTGCTGTTTCTGCTGTTTTATTGCTTGTTCTAGGATCAAGTAATGTTGCTGTTTCTCTTCTTCTCCTTGCACTTCTTGTTGGCTCAATGCATGGTGTAAACCTTATTCTTGTATGTATGATTCCTGCTCATTTTGCAAAGTTCGGAAAGGTTTCATTTATATCAGGTCTTATTAACTCATGTACTTATGCAGGTGCTGCAATTTCTACATATGGAATTGCAGTGTTTACAGATGTTTTTGGATGGAATAAAACAATACTTCTTTGGAGCGTAGTTGCAGCATTGGGTGCATTCGTTTGTGTTTCTCTTTCAAAGCGTTGGGTAGCATTCAAAAAGTGAATATTGATAATTTTTTAACTTGACAATGTTCACATATTTTTATATTATAATATGTGAACATTTTTGTTTATAATTTTATAAGGATGTGTTATTTAATGGATCAGAAATATGAGGCATTATTTACCCCCTGGAAAATCGGTAATGTTGAAATAAAAAACAGAATCGTAATGTGTCCTATGGGCGGTACATCATTGTTTGGTTGGTTCGAGCTTGGCGGTTGCCATTTTGATAAGGAAGCTGCAAAGCTTTTCCTTGAAAGAGCTAACAACAATGTTGGTCTTATCATTCCCGGTATTGCACCTTTGAGAGATACATTCTGGGGTAAATGGCTCTGGCAGAACCCTAAAATGTTTGAAGAGCTTAAGGAGTTTATGGATGAAATCCACAAAACAGGCGCTAAGCTTTTTGTTCAGCTTACTGCAGGTATGGGCAGAAGCTGGGCTATTACAGAGCTTGTTGCTCCTCTTCATAAAAATGAGTTTACACGTAAGCTTATAAAGCCTATTCTTGATACATCTCACGAATTGGCATCTCCAAGCCCACAGCGTTCACGTTGGGCTCACGATATCATCTGCCCTGAAATGACAAAGGAGCAGATTCACGAGATTATTGAAGCGTTTGCAAAAACTGCAAAGCTTTGCCGTGATGCAGGCGTTGACGGTGTTGAGGTTCACGCTGTTCATGAAGGTTATCTTCTTGATCAGTTTGCAATTGAATACTTTAACCAGCGTACAGACGAATACGGCGGTAGTTTTGAAAACAGATATCGTTTTGCTGTTGATATTGTTAAGGCTATCAAGGCTTCCTGCGGTGAAGATTATCCTGTTTCTCTTCGTTATTCAGTTGAGTCAAAGATGAAGGATTTCTGTTATGGTGCAATGCCGGGTGAAGAATACGAAGAAATCGGCCGTGCTATGCCTGAATCAGAAAAGGCTGCAAAGTACCTTCAGGATGCAGGTTACGACATGCTTAACGCAGATAATGGTACATATGACTCATGGTACTGGGCACATCCACCAATGTATATGCCTCAGAACTGTAACCTTGACGACGTTGCACATATTAAGAAATATGTTGATATTCCTGTTGTTTGTGCAGGTCGTATGGAGCCTGATGTTGGTGCACAGGCAGTTGCAGACGGCAAAATTGATGGCGTAGGCGTTGCTCGTCAGTTCCTTGCTGACCCTGAATGGATCACAAAACTTCAAGAAAACAGACTTGAAGACATTATGCCTTGCATTCACTGCCATAATGGTTGTTTCCCACTTGCACACTACAATGGTGTTGCATCTGACACACCTTTGGGCGATTCAATCCATATGGCAAGAT
>CAJGCL010000162.1 GCA_904501675.1 Clostridiaceae bacterium | reverse complement strand
TAAGTCTTGTTAATTCCTCCCGGAAAGGGAAGGTATCGGAAAACCATACACCAATATCGTCAAAATAATCTCCGCTCTGTAAAGCAGAAAGAGAAAAGGTTGGGAATTCTTTAAGGTTTCTCTTTTCTGTTTCTGAGTAATTTGGTCTCAGAGGAATAATAAAAGAAACAATTGTTCCGAAATAAAGGAGTACGAAGAAACTTGCAATTTTAAGTTTATATGAATGCTTCTGCGGTTTTGTGCGCTCCTTTTCTTTACGGTCAGTTTTTTTCTGAGCCTTTTCTTTCACCTTCGGACTTTCTACATAAGGAGGAGCAGAAACGATTTTTGGTTGTCTTGGTTGCTCTTTGTATGGTTCTTCGGGAAATTGAAGTATAGGTATACCATCAATAATCGGCATAGTAGTAAGGTCGATTATTGTGTTTTCGTCCACCTTCAAATCTTCCACAAAGCTTGCCTTTCCATCAAGAATAATGTCAACATTTTTACCTGATGGAACATAAGCCTGAGGAAGTGAAGATTTTTTTATTAAATTGTCGGGGTTTTTAGGGCTCTGAGCCTTCTTGGCTTTTTTTGCTTTTTCTGAACCGAGAGAGGGGAGAACCTTCCATGAAAAATCACGGGGTTTGTTGTAAATCATTTAAGCCTCCGACAGCCGTTTTGAATTAATATTTAAATCAGAATTGGAAATATAAGAACGGGTTGTATGCATCACCCACAAGGGCAATAGATGAAAGGAATAAAAGAATAAGAGGGGCTATAATACTCAACAAAGTATAGATAATCTTTACGGCTACATTATCCGTACATGCTTTCATTTTATCTGCAATCTTTTTCACAAGTGGTGTTACTGCAAGGATTGCAACGATTATAAAGAAAATATTGCCCATAAACAGCGTTTTTGTTTCAAAATCAATGACAGGATTACCGTTTTGCCCGAACATACCTTTGAGTACAACAGGGATATAAGAGAAGGAAGAAAATCTGAACAATATCCAACCAAAATAAACCACAATAAGAAGATATGCTCTTGAGAAGAATGCAGGGATTTTATCGAGAATTTTTAAAAGACCAAGCTTTTCAATAACAAGGAAAACGAAGAAGAAAAGTCCCCATAAAACAAAGTTCCAGGAGGCACCGTGCCATAAACCTGTCAAAAACCATACAATAAGAAGATTTCTGTATGTTTTAAGTGTGCCTTTGCGGTTGCCTCCGAGGGGAATATAAACGTAATCTCTGAAAAATGTGCTTAATGAAATATGCCATCTTCTCCAGAAATCTGTAACAGATTTTGCAGTGTACGGATAATTGAAATTCTCTTTAAAGTGGAAGCCCATCATAAGGCCCATACCAATTGCCATATCCGAATAAGCGGAGAAATCAAGATATATCTGAAGCATGTAAAAGAGAACGCCAAGCCATAATCCTGAAACGGAGCGTGACGAAAGCTCTGCCAAAGCTTCTGCAGGCGCACTTGCCATAAGAGAATCTGCAATAAGCAGTTTATCTGAAAGACTACCGCAAGTATTGGCGATAAGAACTTTTTTTGCAAGACCTGTGGTGAATCTTGAAATACCCTCAACTATTTCCTGCTCTTTTACGCGACGGTTAAGTATTTCATACTCCACATCTTTGTATCGCACAATAGGACCTGCAATACATTGGTGGAAAAGACTTGCATATAAAAGAAGCCAGAAGAAGTTTTTCTGTGCAGGTACTTCTTTTCTGTATACATCTATCACATACGAAAGAAGCTGGAAGGTGTAGAATGAAATACCTATAGGAAGAAGTATTTCAGGAATGATTTTGGGTATACCAAAAATGTTCTGAATATTAGTTAAAACGAAACCTGTGTATTTAAAAATACCGATAAGCCCGATGTTTATTACGCAAGCTGTAACGAGAAAAAATTTGCGTTTGCCTGTGCTTTCTGTTTTATCAATAAGAACTGCTGCGACCCAATCACAAAGAGCCATAAATATCAGAAGTCCAACGTATACAGGCTCACCCCAGGTATAGAAAACAAGAGAGAAGGCGAGAAGAACAATGTTTTTAGATTGTATGCTTCTGCAAGCAGCGTATATAGCCATACATATGGGTAAAAATGCAAAAATGAAATGCAGACTTGAAAAAACCATATTTTTCTCCCTCCTTTGAATTTAGGTAAAAACTTTACCAATATATAATTATATATCTTTACAGTTAAAATTCAAGTATATTTATGTAAAATAAATAAAAATGACATATGAAAAAGTCGTTTTTTGTAGTTGCCAAAATCTGCAATGCTCTTGACTTAAATGCCATTATGTAATAAAATGATGTTTGGTAAAAAATTAACATCCGAAAGGAGTCAAAATTAATGAAGTATTCACATGAAGTTGAAACAATGTGCCCTATCGCTCAGGGTGCTGCTCACGGTGCTGCTCCAATTCC
>CAJGCL010000161.1 GCA_904501675.1 Clostridiaceae bacterium | reverse complement strand
CTTGGTATTTCTACACTTACATTTTTCAGGTTATGTTCCCTTGCACCTTTAACAATCAGATTTTTTTCCATAAATTTATCCTTTTAACTTTTGTATCTGGTCTCTTAAATATGCGGCATGTTCAAATTCAAGAAGCTTTGCTGCCGCCTTCATTTCCTTGGTTAATTTTTCTATTAACTCGCCTTTCTCCTTTGCGGAAAGGCGTTTTTTTGCAATTTTTTCCTGAACATTATCTTTGGAGCTGATTTCAAGAATCTCGCGAACATCTTTCCGGATAGTTTCAGGCACTATGCCGTGTTCCTCGTTATATTTCATCTGTTTTTCGCGACGTCGGTATGTTTCCTCAATGGCGCGTTCCATTGAATTTGTAACCTCATCTGCGTACATAATAACCTGCCCCTCTGAGTTACGGGCGGCTCTGCCGATAGTCTGTATAAGAGATGTTTCACTTCTGAGGAAGCCTTCTTTATCTGCATCAAGAATAGCAACCAGAGATACCTCAGGAATATCGAGACCTTCTCGGAGAAGGTTGATACCAACCAACACATCAAATTCGCCAAGACGCAAATCGCGAATAAGCTCCATACGCTCTATGGTATCCACATCAAAGTGCATATAGCGCACCTTTATTCCGTAGTCTGACAAGTAGTCTGTTAAGTCCTCTGCCATTTTACGGGTAAGAGTTGTAACGAGAACTCGTTCTTTCTTTTCAACTCGCATATTAATTTCGGAAATAAGGTCATCTATCTGACCCTCAGTTGCTCTTACAGAAACCTCAGGGTCAAGAAGACCTGTTGGCCTTATAACCTGTTCTGCAATTTGCGCGCTCTTCTCTTTTTCCAAATCACCGGGAGTAGCACTGACAAATATTTTCTGATGAGTTTTACTGTAAAACTCGTCGAATTTAAGCGGTCTGTTATCAAAGGCTGATGGAAGCCTGAAGCCGAAATTCACGAGGCTTTCTTTTCTTGAACGGTCTCCGCCAAACATTCCCCTAACCTGAGGAAGAGTAACATGGGATTCATCCACAAAAAGAACAAAATCATCAGGGAAATAATCAAGTAAAGTGAACGGCGCGGAGCCCGGCTCACGACCCGACATAACACGGGAATAGTTTTCAATACCCTTACAGAAGCCTGTTTCACGAAGCATTTCCATATCGTAAAGGGTTCTTTGCTGAATTCTTTGTGCTTCAAGAAGCTTGCCCTCTGCTTTAAATTCATCAACACGAGCTTCCATTTCCTCATAAATATTCTGCAAGGCTTTTTCCATTTTATCACCATCTACAACGTAGTGGGATGCAGGATAAATTGCCACGTGGGAGCGCTCGCAAATAATTTCACCTGTAAGGTGATTTATTTCTAAAATTCTGTCTATTTCATCACCGAAGAACTCTATTCTATAGGCAGTATCGGATGAATAAACAGGAAAAATCTCAATTGTATCACCCTTCACTCTGAATTTGTTACGAGTAAAGCTTATGTCATTGCGCTCATACTGTATTTCGACAAGCTTTTTTATAAGCTCATCCCTATCCTTCTGCATACCCGTACGAAGAGAAATAACCATATTTCTATAGTCAATAGGGTCTCCGAGAGTGTATATACATGAAACGCTGGCAACAATTATAACGTCTCTGCGCTCGGAAAGAGCAGATGTTGCAGAGTGGCGCAATTTATCTATTTCGTCATTTACTGCGCTATCTTTTTCAATATAAGTATCTGTAGTTGGGATATAGGCTTCAGGCTGATAATAATCGTAATATGATACGAAATATTCAACCGCATTTTCAGGAAAAAACTCCTTGAATTCCGAGCACAATTGCGCCGCAAGAGTTTTGTTATGAGCGAGCACGAGAGTTGGTCTGTTAAGCTTTTCTATAACGTTAGCCATTGTAAAGGTTTTACCTGAGCCCGTAACGCCCAAAAGGGTCTGCTCCATATAACCTTTATTTACCCCATCCACAAGCTTTTCTATAGCTTCAGGCTGGTCGCCCATAGGCTTGTAATCTGAATGTAAAACAAACTTATCTGCCATACTCTCACCTCTTTTTCAATATTATCCCAATTTACATGATTGATATTATATTATAGCACGAATTATTTTATAAGTAAACAAAATATAGCAAGGACGGCTACTAATTTCGTTTATTGTCTATTTTCCCTATAATATATACCTATTTTTATAGTAATTTACAATTGAAGAAAAACAGGGGTTGGTGTAAAATAAAATAATAGTACTTTAAGGGTGGTGAGCGATACGGATAAAAGTAATCTCTACATATTCCAAAAGGGTTTTAACTATTCTCAAGACGGACCCGGTAACCGCCTTGTGTACCACCTTGCAGGGTGCAATATGCTTTGTCCCTGGTGCTCTAATCCCGAGGGACTAAAAAGAAACGAAACGCTCTCGCCTACACCTGTTGAAGAGGTCATAAAAGAAGCAGAAAATGCCCGTATGATTTT
>CAJGCL010000160.1 GCA_904501675.1 Clostridiaceae bacterium | reverse complement strand
TTTATTTTTCTTTGACATAATTAACCCCTCCATTCAAGCATTGCGATTTCTTCAGGAAGAATGTTGAAGAAAGCGATTGCAGCAATCATAGCAATTATCATACCGATAGGCATAACAAATGGCTCTAACCATGTGAGATTTCGTTTCTTTGCAAAAATCTCAAGAAGAATTGAGCTTACAATAGCAACAACAAGAGTAATTATTGAAAGAACACCTGCGCCGTCGCCAAATGTTTCAGGCTTACCGCCACCGATTATTGCGCGGGCAATGAACGCACCGATAAGACCAATGAATATTGCCGGTGTAGCGTGGTCGTTAATAAAGCCGTTAAGACCTCTTTTTTTCTTGCCCTCTGCAGGAGCTTTTTCGTCGGCTTCTTTAGGCTCTTCCTTCTTAGCGCCTGCTGACAAAAACTTTTTATGTAAAGGCTTTGCAACGAACGGAAGAATAATAAGAGAGAAGCATATACCTAAAGTCATAACCCATGCAACGCCTGCGTAGGTTTCAGGGTCTGTAACAGGAACTGCCATACCACCCTGATGTCCGAAAGCTTCCATAGCTGCTTCTGCGGCTGTTGTTTCGTACATAAGGTTACCGATAACGGAAAGACGAACCCAAGGAATAACAAGGCCAAGGGCAGGAGCAAGTGCTATGATTGTTGCCAAAATCGAGAGAGATGACGGAATAGTGAAAAGAGCACTTGATGTTATAGCATTGCGTAATTTTGATTTGTCTATACCAAGCTCTTTACCATGCTTATACGCTTTGATAAGGAAGAAAAGAGATTGACCAAGGACAAAAAGGATAACTGCACCGGCTATAAGGTACAGACCGGTATCTGTTTTGAAATCCATAGTATCACTACCTTCTTTTTTAATACTAAAATTATAAGGAATTTTTTTATTTGTGTCAATAACTATATAGGTTTTTATTAAAACATATAATACCGTTATCGGTAATATCTATTACACCATAAAAACCATCTTTAATGCTGCCAGGATTAAAGAGATAAATGCCGTCTGAATAGCTTGTGTAGGGCTCGTGGGTATGACCGAAGAGAGCAATTTTGCAGTTTTCTCTGCGAGCCTCGTACTCTAAGTTATATAAACCGAATTTCACCTTTTCCATATAACCGTGGGTAGCGTAAATTTTTGCACCACCTACAGTACGTATATCCTTTGCAGGAAAATCACAGGCTAGATCGCAGTTTCCGCCAACGCAGATAAACGCCTTTTTATAACTAAATTCAATAGTAGCATACTCTAAATCTCTGTAGCCATCACCAAGAAAATAAACAACCTCTGCAGAAGGCTCTCTTTCTACAGCGTCATAAAGATTCAGATGGTTGCCGTGAGAATCTGATATAACTAATATTCTCAGAATAATCAATCCAATCTAAAAATATAATTTACTACATTATATAATTTAGGTTTGGTGATTTCAATGAGTGAAATGAAAAAAGGTAATATTGATGTGAACGAGCTTTACAAAAAGATTAAAAACGGCAGTAATGCGCCTCAGTCAGAAGATGATGTAAATAAATTTATAAACGAAAATCTTTCTGAAAGTCAAGCGAAGGCGGTTAAAGAACTCCTTAAGGATGAGGAAAAAACAAAGGCTATATTAAATAGTGATGCGGCAAAAGCCCTTTTCCAGAAATTCTTTGGGGGAAAGGGAAATGGCTGATTTTGATATAAGCTCAATTCTCAATTCCTTATCCCCTGAGGATATGGAAAACATAAAAAATATTGCCTCAAGCTTTATGGGCGGTGGTGATGAAGAGAAAAAACAACCACCGCAACAAAAAAGTGTTCCCGATATGCCCGATTTATCGGGATTGGGGTTGCCTGATTTATCTCAGCTTTCTGCCCTTGTGCCTGTTTTGCAGGCTTTTAATGAGCCTGACGAAAGGCTGGAATTCATAAACGCTTTGAAGCCTCTTCTTTCTCCTGAAAAACGGCAGAAAGCAGACGAGGCAATGAAGCTTGTAAGGCTTGTTTCTGTTCTTCCTTTACTTCGTGAAAGGGGGATAATGTAGTGGCGGACTATACTTATCAAGAGCTTATGAGAATGCAGAATGATGCTATAAGGCGGGCAGAGGATATGCAGGCGAGAGCAAGAAAAACCGCGGGCTTTGACGATGAGCATAAGGAGCAACCTAAAGCAACAAATTCCGCACCTCAGGAGCCCAAGCGCATACCTATGCCTGAAGGGTATCTGGGAAAAGAAGGTAAAAAAGATATGCCCCAAAACCAAAATTATCAGCAGACTGATTTTACAGAAAAACTGAAAACAGGTTTTGGGGATATTAACATAGATAGTGATAAAGCCCTGCTTCTTTCTCTTATAATGCTTCTTTCGGAAGAGAAGGCGGATGAGCTTCTTATTATGGCTCTTATTTACATGTTGGGGTGATCGGATAGCTGTTTTTGACCGTGCGTAGAAAGGCCAAGAATATTTACAGGATATTCAGTTTTTGACATTATAGGTGAAAGCAACGCTTCCGTTATATAAATTGTTTTTGCAAGCTTTATAAACGGAACAACATAGAAAGCGGGAATAATAAAAATGCAGCTG
>CAJGCL010000159.1 GCA_904501675.1 Clostridiaceae bacterium | reverse complement strand
TGGTGTTCAGGATACATTTGCTCCTATCGGTCTCCACGAAGATATTATGTCTACTCTTGGTATCGACTCCAACGGTATTATTGAAGCTGTTCGTGAAGTTATGAAGGCAGACTTTGAAGAGGATAATGACTGGGACGACGAGTTTTAATGTTTTTTGAGTATAAGCGGCGGTCTTCGCATTTTATCTCCTCCAACTTGCGTACATTTTGTTCGCTACGTGGTCGATAAAAACGCAAATTCCACCACATCTTCTCAAAAAAAGGAAGAGGGCAGCGAGGGCTTCCCTCAACCCCTGATTTCAAGTCATAATTCCTAATTACAAGAAAGGAGTGTTTTCTTTGGCTACTACACAAGAAGCACTTTATACCAATAAAATATTCCTTTGCGGTGCTTTACCTCTTTTAAAGACAATTGTTGCCGATGTACCTTCTCTTAAATCAAAGTTTGAGAATATCCATTGCGTATATCAGGTAAGCTGCCTTGACCCTGAGGCACCTGAAGGAAAATATGCAACTCATTTCGTTGTTAATGGCGACGAATGGCTTGTTCACGCTAACAAGGTTGCATATCAGGTTAACGATCAGAAATTTGTTGAGCTTCAGTTCAAAACTGTTGATACAATGAATGCCTTTTTCAAAGGTAAAATTGGTCCTGCAACTCTCCCAAAAATGATAGGCTTAAAGAACATTAAAGAATTTGGCGCATTTATGATGGCTCTTCTTAAAATGTCAAGCCTTTTAACTGCAAATAAACCACCTGAAAAGGAAGAAGACAAGCGCCTTACAGTTAAGTGCTATTTCTACCTTCTTTCATCAGGTATCAGTACCCTTAACAAAATGGGTCATGAAGCAATCCACGATTGGACATCAAAGAGCCCTGACCGTGTTTATGCATGGAAGGTTGATGGCGAAGATTCTGTTTCTGCATACATCCGTATCAAAGCAGGAAAATCCAAGGCAGGCCGCGGCGAATATAAGCGCGCTCTTCCATTCTTCACCATGCGCTTCAACAACCTTGACAGTGCCCTCGGTATCCTCATGTCCATCGATGATATGATTGAATCTGTTCAGAAGGGTAAGCTCATCATGGAAGGTGCGCCTGAATTTGGTGCTCAAATTGGTGGGTTTATGATGGAAATCGGCGCAATGGCAAAATAACAATATAATCTGTAGTGCATAACTTGTTTTTTCGTTGCTCGCAGTATCTATATACAGCGTCGCAACTTAAAACAGCGTTCTGCACCTACATCTCATATCGTTATTACCACGACTGAAAATAAAAGTTTAAGGAGAGTTTCGTTTTGAAGCTCTCCTTGTTTTATGTCCGTGAAGCCCTGGCATCTGGCACCCGGCGACTGGCAGCTAATTTCGTCAGCGCTCTGCATTCCCATCTCACACCATTATTACCACGACTGAAAACACTATTCAAATAAAAAAACAGACAAGCTATTGCTTGTCTGTTTTTTGGCTGTTACGAACAATTTAGATGCCACTTTGTTTTTTTAAAAAAAGCAAAAATTAGCTGCTTTTTATTATTTTTTAAAAAATATTATCTATTCGATAAATTGGAATTTGTCGAACTGGATTAGTCCTCCGTCATTGTTCTCCAAAACAGCTTTTCAGCAATTACATAAGTACTGTATTTTCCGTTAGTGGAAATCGGCTTTTCTTCCATATAATTTATGGGATTAAAACCATTCCAATCCGCCCATACTATCAGCTTGTCATCACGAGTCTTACCGAGCAGGTCGCTATGAAAATTCAAATATGCACCAAAAATGTCACAGAAATAGTTATCCTCCCAGCCAACAATATTACATTTTCTTACTCCTGTAAAACGCAGTTCAATAGGTTTATTACACTGACTATGTAATATCATTTCGATACTATGCTCACGCAATCCGCCATTTGCCATTGCACCCTTATCATTAACAGATGCTCCGCTATGATAGTTTATTGATACTATGCAACTATCGTGAAAGTCGCTATATTCTTTCATCAAGTTTTCAATATCAATTTCATTTTTTACTTCATTCCACATATAGTACCCAAACTCCTTCCTATATTCCTGCGATAGTTCTTCGCCAAATTCTTATTTGTCGCTCTAAAAACTAAACAAATTCTCGTCCTTTTATAATATAGTATCCTTCTTGAATTGCAGAAAGTGTTGCAAGGAAACACACAACTACGGCAGTGTATTTTAATTCCACGAAGGATACCGTCAAAGGCAACAGGAACAGCAGTGATCCCGTTATTTTATTCATAACCGTATGCATGGATATAAACTGTTTTTTAGAAACATATCCCCATATGATATTGCAGATTTTAATAACCGCAATCACACCGCCCCATATCCACAACCATCCCGGGATATGAATTGCCGGCACCAACTTAAACAAGGATACCACTACAAAAATGAGGTCGGCAACAGTGTCCAGTCGGCCTCCGAATTTGCTGATACTTTTTGTTTTTCTGGCAATGGTACCGTCTATCATATCACTAAAACCGCAGATGAGATATGTGATATAAAAAGCTAAGGAAAAAGTAGGAAAGAACAGTAACAGAATACTGCCGATAATACG
>CAJGCL010000158.1 GCA_904501675.1 Clostridiaceae bacterium | reverse complement strand
GTAACCGTTACCGAATGCCATCTTCATAACTGCTTCTGCAACGCCACCCATACCAGGTGTGTAGCAGGAAACTGCTTTACCATCACGAAGAAGAGCGCAAACAGTATCAAACACTTTAAGAAGAGATGTTGTAACAGGAAGACCATTTTCATCAAGCTCAGGCTTAACAAGGTAAACCTTGTTGCCTGCCTTCTTAAATTCAGGTGAAACAATATCTTTAACCTTTTCGGTTGTAACTGCAAATGAAACAAGTGTTGGTGGAACATCTAAATCTTCAAATGTACCACTCATTGAGTCCTTACCACCGATTGAGCCAACGCCAAGCTCTTTCTGTGCGCGGAAAGCACCAAGAAGAGCAGCAAGAGGCTTGCCCCAACGCTTTGGTTCTTTGTTTACTCTCTCAAAATATTCCTGGAATGTAAGGTAAACATCCTCAAACTTTGCACCTGTTGCAATAAGCTTACAGATTGATTCAACAACAGCAAGATATGCGCCATGGTATGGGCTCTTTTCTGTAATGAATGGGTTGTATCCCCAAGACATAAGTGAGCAATCGTCTGTATGCTTCTTTTCAACAGAAATCTTCTGTACCATTGCCTGAATTGGTGTAAGCTGATATTTACCACCGAATGGCATAAGAACTGTACCCGCACCAATTGTTGAGTCGAAACGCTCTGAAAGACCGCGCTTTGAGCAGATATTAAGGTCATCTGCCATAGCCTTCATATTGTCTGCAAAGCTACCTGAAATTTCCTTTTCATAGCTCTGTGGCTTTGATGTTTCAACATTAACGTGCTTATCTGCACCATTTGAGTTAAGGAATTCACGGCTGATGTTACAAATAACATTACCGTTCCATGTCATAACAAGTCTTGGATCAGCTGTAACCTCTGCAACTGGTGTTGCCTGAAGGTTTTCTGTCTTTGCCAGCTTAAGGAACTTTTCTACATTTTCCTTTTCGATAACAACTGCCATTCTTTCCTGAGATTCGGAAATTGCAAGCTCTGTACCGTCAAGACCTTCATATTTCTTTGGAACTGCGTTAAGGTCAATTTTAAGACCATCTGCAAGCTCACCTATAGCAACAGAAACACCGCCTGCACCGAAGTCGTTACAACGCTTAATCATCTGTGTAGCTTCTTTGTTTCTGAACAATCTCTGAAGCTTTCTTTCTTCAGGAGCATTACCCTTCTGAACCTCTGCACCGCAAGTTTCAAGAGAAGAAGCAGTGTGAGATTTTGAAGAACCTGTTGCACCACCGCAACCATCGCGACCTGTTGCACCACCAAGAAGGATAACAACATCCCCTGGATCTGGACATTCACGGCGAACATTCTCCTGAGGAGCTGCCGCTACAACTGCACCAATTTCCATACGCTTTGCAGCATAGCCTGGATGATAAAGCTCATCAACAATACCTGTAGCAAGACCAATCTGGTTACCATATGAAGAGTAACCTGCAGCAGCAGTTGTAACAATTGTACGCTGAGGAAGCTTACCCTTGATTGTTTCTGAAACAGGCTTTAATGGGTCAGCTGCACCTGTAACACGCATAGCACCGTAAACATATGCTCTACCTGAAAGTGGGTCACGGATAGCACCACCGATACAAGTAGCCGCACCACCGAATGGCTCGATTTCTGTTGGATGGTTGTGTGTTTCGTTCTTGAAAAGAAGGAGCCAAGGCTCTGAAACGCCATCAACATCTACATTTATTTTAACTGTACAAGCGTTGATTTCTTCTGATTCATCAAGCTTATCAAGCTTGCCGTTAACTTTAAGATACTTAACTGCAACTGTTGCCAAGTCCATAAGGCATATTGGCTTTGTTCTGCCAAGTTCTTTTCTTACATTGATATATTCTTCATAAGCTGACTGAAGAAGCTCATCTTCAAATGTAACGTTATCAATAACTGTAAGGAAGGTTGTATGACGGCAGTGGTCTGACCAGTATGTATCTATCATTCTGATTTCAGTGATAGTTGGGTCTCTGTCTTCAGATTTAAAATACTGCTGACAGAATGCAATATCATCTGCATCCATTGCAAGGCCATAATCCTTAACAAAGTTTTCAAGACCTGCTCTATCGAGAGCAATAAATCCATTAAGAGTTTCAACCTCTGTAGGAATATCGTATTTCATTGCAAGTGTTTCTGGCTTTTGGAGAGTAGCCTCTCTTGCTTCAACAGGGTTAATAACATACTTTTTAATTTCAGCAATATCCTCTGCTGAAAGGTTGCCGTAAAGAGCGTAAACCTTTGCACTCTTTACTATTGGGCGCTCGCCCTGAGAAATAATCTGAATACACTGCGCTGCAGAGTCGGCTCTCTGGTCAAACTGACCCGGAAGGAACTCAACAGCAAAAACAGTTGCACCGCTTAAATCCACATCTGCAGATGCAATATCAAGCTGTGGCTCTGAAAAAACTGTTTTAATAGCGTAGCCAAAAAGCTCTTCTGTAATATTTTCAGCATCATAGCGGTTGATAACTCTTACATCTTCAAGGTTTTTGATACCTAAGAGTGTGCGAGCATCACCTAAGAGAGATTTTGCTTCGTTAGCAAGCTCTTTTTTCTTTTCAACAAATACTCTGTATACCATTTCTTAATCCTCCAATACCGCAAGGGCTTTTGCACCGATATCGTTGCGATAAAATGCATTATCAAAATGAAT
>CAJGCL010000157.1 GCA_904501675.1 Clostridiaceae bacterium | reverse complement strand
GAGTGTTGAAATTGTAAAAATGGCACAATGCCATGTTAAAGAAATTGCCCTAATAGAAAAAATGTGCTTCACCACTCCTTGGAGTGAAAAGGGTATCGGGGATGAACTTAGCAATCCTCTCGCGCTTTTTTTCGTTGCCCTTTCAGATGGTGTTGTTGCAGGGTATATAGGTGCCCATAATATTGTGGGTGAGGTGTATATCACAAATGTTGCTGTGAATCCTGATTTCAGAAAAAAAGGCATAGGCACCGCACTAGTAGAGCACCTTTTATCTGTTTCTCAAAATGAACAAGCAGATTTTGTTACTCTTGAAGTTCGCAAGTCAAATAATAGTGCCATAGAACTGTATGAAAAAGCAGGCTTTCAGGTTGTGGGCGAGCGTAAAGATTTTTACGAGTTGCCAAAAGAAAATGCAATTTTAATGACAAAATTTTTAAAGGAACAAACTATATGAAAATTCTCGGTATTGAATCCTCCTGCGATGAAACAGCCGCATCTGTTGTTGAAGATGGCAGAGTTGTTTTATCTAATGTAATTGCCTCTCAGGTTGAAGAGCATAAAATTTATGGTGGTGTTGTGCCTGAAATTGCATCACGTCGCCATACAGAAGCAATATGCGGTGTGGTAGAAAAAGCTCTCTCAGATGCAAACTGCACTTTAACTGATATTGATGCAATTGCGGTTACATATGCTCCCGGTCTTATAGGTGCTCTTCTTGTAGGTGTAAACTATGCAAAAGGTCTTTCTCTTGCAACAGGTATACCTCTTGTGCCTGTTCACCATTTAAGAGGACATATTGCGGCAAACTACATTTCAAACGAGGAAATAAAACCGCCGTTTCTATCTTTAGTTGTGTCTGGCGGCCATAGCCATATAATAAATGTTAAATCCTATACAGAATTTGAGGTTATAGGTAGAACTCGCGACGACGCTGCAGGCGAGGCTATGGATAAAGCTGCCCGTACTGTTGGTCTTCCATATCCCGGTGGCGTAAACCTTGATAAAATATCTGTTAATGGTGATGAGAATAAATATAAATTCCCAAAGCCAAAGGTAGCAGATTCAGAATATGATTTTAGCTTCTCAGGTCTTAAAACCTTTGCGGTAAACCTTGTTCATAATGCTTCTCAGAAGGGCGAAGAGGTTAAGGCTGAGGATTTAGGCGCATCGTTTATAAAGGCTGTTACAGACCTTTTAACCTCTCATACAATGAAGGTAGCAGAGGATATAAAGGCTGGGAAAATCGTGCTTGCAGGCGGAGTTTCTGCAAACTCCAGACTACGCAGAGTTATGGCAGAGGAATGCGAAAAGAGAAACATAATGCTTTGTATGCCCGAGTTAAAGTACTGTGGCGATAACGCGGCAATGATAGCCTCTCAGGGCTACTATGAATTCCTTGCAGGTAAAACTGCAGATATGACCCTTAATGCTGTAGCAAGCATGCCTATTGATAAATAAAAATAAGGTGGTATATATATGAAAAAAACAGTAAAAAAAATAGCAATAGCCGCCGGCGTAACTGCAGGTGCGGCTGTAGCATTTCACATTATAAACAAAGAACTTCATAAGGATGTTTGTATGATAGGCCATAGAGGCTATAGCTCAAAGCACCCTGATAACACAGAGGCTTCTTTCCTTGGTGCTGTTGCTAACGGCTCAGGCGGTATAGAGACAGACGTGCGTATTACAAAAGATGGTGTTTTTGTTGTTAACCACAACGATGAAGCAAAATTTATTGATGGTACAGAGCTTCTTGTTGCAGAGGCTACATATGAGGAGCTTGCAGCTAAACCTCTTCTTAATAAAAAGAGTGATGAGGTTGTTTATATCTGCACCTTTAAGCGTTACCTTGAAATCTGCCGTGATGCAAATATGGTTTGCTTTATTGAGCTTAAAGGCGATTTTACAGATGAGCAGATAAACGAGCTTTTCACAATGGCTGATGAGATTTACGACCTTTCAATGTGCTCTCTTCAGTCATTTGAATTTGAAAATCTTGTTAAGGCTCACAATGCCTTCCCCAAATTACAGATAATGCTCACATATGGAAAAAATTGCGGTGACTACCATAAATGCCTTGATTACGGATTTGATATTGACGCTGAATATAAAGTGGCAACACCTAAAATGGTTAAAGAGTTTCACGATAAAGGCTTGAAGGTGGGCTTGTGGACTGCAAATGATATCGTATCCCTTAACTACTGTCGCGCTCTCGGTGTAGACTACATAGAGTCTGATGTTTTTGGTGGCTGATAAAAGAAAAACTCCATCTGTTCTTTTCCCGGAACAGATGGAGAATTTTTTATTAAATGAAATTATTCGCAAAGAGCTTTTGTGTCTCTTGCAATTGCAAGCTCTTCGTTTGTTGGAACAACGAATGCGCGAACAGGGCAACCTGGCTTTGTAAGCTCGATTTCTTCGCCTCTTACTTCGTTTGCCTTTTCGTCAAGCTCAATACCAAGGTATGAAAGGTTCTTAAGAACATCTTCACGAAGGTCAATACAGTTTTCGCCGATACCGCCTGTGAATGCAATAACATCAACACCGTTCATAGCAGCAATGTATGAACCGATGTACTTACGAATCTGGTACCACTGGATGTCTCTTGCAAGCTTTGCTCTTTCGTTACCTTCAGCTGCAGCAGCCTTAACAGCTCTGTCGTCTGAGTGAACGCCTGAAACGCCGAGAACACCGCTCTGCTTGTTCATAATCTTATCCATTTCATCAGGTGAAATGTTGTG
>CAJGCL010000156.1 GCA_904501675.1 Clostridiaceae bacterium | reverse complement strand
GGAAGACTTGAGTTCTTCCCGCTTATTGTTTTATTGACTCCACCAAAAAGTTTAAGACATAAAATAGCAAACAGAAAGAGGTTATAATATGAGAAACATTAAATTAATTAACGATAGTTGGCTTTTTTCAAGCACAGCAAACGCTATCCCCAACACTCTTCCTGCTGATTGGGAAAAATTAGACCTTCCTCACACATGGAACGGCAAAGACGGTCAGGACGGTGGCGGAGACTATATGCGTAAGGCTTGCTACTACGCAAAAGAAATCTTAAAATCTGACCTTGTCGGCGAAGAAAACTACCTTGAATTTGATGCAGTTAACTCTTCTGCGGAGATTTTCTGGAACGGCAAATCTTTAGCAGTTCACCACGGTGGTTATTCACGCTTCAGAGTGCTTATTCCTTCAGCTGATATTAAAGAAAATAACCTTCTTATTGTTTGCGCAGATAACTCACCTAACGAGGAAATTTATCCTCAGGTTGCAGACTTTACATTCTACGGCGGTATTTACCGTTCAGTTAAAATTGTAAGCGTTCCTGATACACACTTCGACCTTGAATATTTCGGTGCGCCCGGTCTTCAGATTACGCCTGTTGTTAAAGGCAACGATGCTGAGGTTACTGTTAAAACATTTATTAAAAATTCTGCAGGCACAAAGGTTGAATATAAGATTTACGAGGGCGAAGAGGTTATTAAATCTGCTACAGTTGACGGCGAAAGCACAGAAGCTGTTCTCACAATCGAAAATGTTCACCTTTGGAATGGTATTAAAGACCCATACCTCTACTGTATGGAAGCAACTCTTATAAAAGATGGCGAAGAAATTGACGAGGTTTGCAATCGTTTCGGTTGCCGTTATTTCAGCGTTGACCCTGAAAAAGGCTTTATACTTAATGGTAATGAATATCCTCTCCGCGGTGTTTCGCGCCATCAGGACTACCCTGAAAAAGGTAATGCCCTCACCCTCGAAGACCACAAGAGAGATATTGAGCTTATTTGTGAGGTTGGTGCAAACACTATCCGCCTTGCACACTATCAGCACGCACAGGAATTCTATGACCTTTGTGATGAAAAGGGTCTTGTTATCTGGGCAGAAATTCCATATATTTCACGCCATATGCACGGCGGTTATGATAACACAATAAGCCAGATGACAGAGCTTGTAGCACAAAACTACAACCACGCATCTATTTGCTTCTGGGGTCTTTCAAACGAAATTACAATTGCAGGTGCAGACGACCCTCATCTCATTAAAAACCACAAGGACCTTAACGACCTTGTTCATAAAATGGACCCAACAAGACTTACCACAATTGCCACAGTTACAATGTGCTCAATGGATAACGAGTATGTACATATAAGCGATGTTCTTTCCTACAACCACTATTTTGGTTGGTATGGCGGTACAACCGATATGAACGGTAAGTGGTTTGATGATTTCCACAAGAAATATCCAAACAAGGCTATCGGATTGAGTGAGTATGGTTGCGAGGCTCTTAACTGGCACACTTCCGAGCCAACACAGGGCGACTATACAGAAGAGTATCAGAGTTATTACCACGAAGAGCTTATAAAACAAATTGCAGTTCGTCCGTATATTTGGGCAACACATGTATGGAATATGTTTGACTTTGCTGCGGATGCTCGTGCAGAGGGCGGCGAAAACGGTATGAACCACAAGGGTCTTATAACCTTTGACCGCCAGTACAAGAAGGATTCCTTCTATGCATACAAGGCTTGGCTCAATCCTGAACCAATGGTTCACATCTGCTCAAAGCGTTACGTAGACAGAGTTGAGGATGTAACAAAGGTAACAGTTTACTCAAACTGCCCCGAGGTTGAGCTTTTCGTTAATGGTGAAAGCGTTGGTAAACAAACTAAAGGAGATTTCCCATTCTTCTATTTCAATGTAAAAAATGAAGGTACATCTACAATTGAAGCAAAAGCCGGTGAGCTTACAGACACCGCTACAATCAATAAGGTAGATACACCTAACGAAGAATATATAATGAAGGAAGAAAACCAAGTTATTAACTGGTTTGAAATCACCACACCGGTTGGTTACTATTCAATCAACGATACTATTGGTGATATAATGTCTACCTTCAAAGGTAAAATTGCTCTTGTTAAGGTGCTTCTTATGTTTAAAAACGTTATGTCACAGGGCACTAAAGACGGTAAGCCTGAGGTTATGGGCTTCAGCTTCGGTGGTGTAAATAAGAGCATGATTCAGTCATTGCTCGGTATGGTAAAGGGCTTTACAATTAAGCGTACATTTATGATGACAGGAAATAAGTTCTCAAAAGAGCAGATTCTCGAAGTAAACGCAATGCTTAATAAGATTAAGAAGAAATAATTAAAAAAGAAGTCTCACGAGTGAGACTTCTTTTTTAAATTAGGAATATGGAAATAGGAATTAAAGGAAAGCTACGCGAAGCATTATCATCCCTGTGCGTAAGCATAGGGAGGGGGACCAACACGGAGCAAAGCGTAGTGTTGATGGTGGGTAGTTCTCTTGCGGTTATTCTTCACTAAAATTAACGCGAAGCCCTGGCGACTAGCATCCGGCATCTAAATAAATCCCTCTTGCCTTTTGGTGTAGTTGTTTGTATAATATAGAAAGTATTTCTTAGGATGTGATTTTTTGGCACAAATGCTTGCCACCATTATGGCAATATTTGCCGTAATTGGTGCTTTAGATAAAATATTGGGTAACCGCCTTAAATTAGGTGATGAATTTGAAAAAGGCTTACATACATTAGGTCCCCTTTCACTTTCTATGCTTGGTATGATGACAATTGCGCCTGCATTGGCAGACTTGCTCATACCT
>CAJGCL010000155.1 GCA_904501675.1 Clostridiaceae bacterium | reverse complement strand
TATGTAACATTGGGCATATCGGTTGAGTCAAATGAGAGTATACCATCAAACTCATAAGTACCACCTAAAAGATAAACTACCGCAGTTTTACCAGAGTCTTTATATTCTTTAAGTTTATTCTTTGCGCCCAAAAGGCTGTATGGAGAAGCAAGCGTACCTTCTCCGTTTTCTGAGCCATCTGCAGAAACATAAAGAACAATATCTGCATTATCTATTGAAAAAGCGTTTACGCCAAAAGCAGAAATCATAGAAACAGCAAGACATAAGCAAACAAGTAATGATAATATTTTCTTCATAAAACCACCTTATTTCAAAATTATATAGCTACAAGGCTTAATAATAATCTGGCCATTTATAGATACATCGGCAAGAATATCGGTATAGCTATGATCGAGATTTATGCGTTTTTCATTATCGGAAAAATTCATAAGAAAAATAACATCACCGCGTTTTCTTATAATTACTCCATTTTCCGCATCAATTGATGTATCGGGAGAGATATTAAGTTTACTGATAATGTCGTTACAGAAATCAATTGAGAAATCTTCGTCATTTCTGAATGCAACGTAGTAAGCGGTACCATTACCATATTTATTTTCAGTAATTGCAGGCATACCAGCATAGAAATCCTTCTGATATTCACCTAAAGAGGTTGAACCATTAGCGTGGATTATATCACAAACATGCTCAACAGAATATTCTTTGCTATTGTAAATAACAGCATTTTTTATACCCTCAGGGAGAGAATCTGTTTCTTCGCACCATATGCCGAAAACGTCTTTAAGTTCATTAGCAGGGAAACCGCCAAGGTAACAAAGATCGTTTTCATCAACAAGACCTGAAAGGTATGTTGTTATGAAATTACCACCATTTTTAACATAGCTTTCGATGCGCTCAATTGTGCCATTTTTAAGCATATAAAGGAACGGAGCGATGACTAAATCATACTTTGAGAAGTCCTCTTCCATGGAAATAATATCAACAGAGAGTCCATTCTGCCAAAACGGTTTATACCACTTTACACATTCCTCAAAATATTTACGGTTGATGTTGTTATAGCCACAGAAATGTTTTATTGCCCAGCCATTTTCCCAGTCATAAACAACTGCAACCTTACTGTTTGATTTTTCACCAATAACGTCGCTGAGTTTTTCGAGTTGAGCACCTAAATCAGACACCTCACGAAAAACTCTTGTGTGCTCATGACCGCAATGGTCAACAACTGCACCGTGATACTTTTCGTGACCTCCACGGCTTTTACGCCATTGGAAATACTGAACGCTATCTGCACCATGAGCTACAGCCTGAATGGCAGACAAAGACTGCAAGCGAGGGCGTGGCAATTTATTAACATCGTGCCAATTCACAAGAGAGGTTGTGCTTTCCATCATAAAAAATGGCTTGCCATCGTTCATTGAACGGAATGTATCGTGAACAAAAGCAATGTCGCAAGCCTCTGCTTCGTTATATCCCTTATCCCATGCAGGATAGTTATCCCATGAAACCAAATCAAGATGCTTTGCAAACTTCTGATAATCAATACCGTCATACATCTTCATAAAATTTGTTGTTACAGGAATATTGGGTGTAATTTCGCGAAGCGGAGCAATCTCATTTTCAAAGAAGGAAATATGACTATCGGAAACGAATCTATTCCAACAAAGCTTCATTGCTGAAACATGGTTTTCGCCTCTGAATTTTGGTGAATTTATCTGAGACCAATCTGTCATTCTGTGAGCCCAGAAGCCATTCCACCACTTAAAATTAAGTTCTTCAAGGTCATTGTGATAATACTCTTTAAGCCAATCCCTGAAAGCTTCCTGACACAAATCGCAATGACACTCACCACAATATTCATTAGAAATATGCCACATTTTGACTGCTGGATGGTCTTTATATCGTTCTGCAAGTTTAGTATTTATATTACGCACCTTTTCACGATATACAGGTGATGTAAGGCAATGGTTATGACGAACACCATACTCGTTTCTAATACCTGTTTCTTCAACACGCAAAACCTCAGGATATTTCTGAGCAAGCCACGCAGGACGAGCACCCGAAGGCGTTGAGAGAATAACATCTATTCCGTTTTCATGAAGTTCATCAAGAATTTTATCAAGAAACTCAAAATTGTATACACCCTCTTCAGGCTCAAGCATTGACCAGGAGAATATACCTACAGTTGCGCTATTAATATGAGCAAGCTTCATAAGACGCATATCCTCGTCCCAGATTTCAGGTGTATTTATCCATTGGTCAGGGTTATAATCCCCACCATGAATTATATGGTCAAAAAAAGATTTTTTCATATTCTTTCTCCTCGCAGAATTAATTACCACAATTATACAATTTAATTTCTGTTATTGCAATAACAAAACAAGTGAACTTGACACTAAAATGCATCAATGATAAAATGAATTCGGTGATATAATGAAAAAGAAAATTATAAGCTTAATAGCTTTGATATTAGTTTTATGTTCATTCACCTCTTGCGGTGAAACTAAAATAGTAAGAACAAAGAAAATAACCAACGAAATCACGCAAACCGCAGTTATTGAAATAAGTGATATAACAGAAGAAGAGGTTTTTGCTGATTTCTTGAATAAATTCAAAGCATCTCACACAATTCCCGGTCTTCTTGAAGGCGTTATACCTCAGGGTATGTGCTACGAAGAAGCAACAGGATATTTACTTATAAGCGGATACTATGAAAAAGGCAAATTCCCTTCTGTTATTATGGCTATCGACGAAAAATCAGGAAAGTTCATTGGTTCATATTCCTTAAAAAATACCGAGGGCGATGATTATTACGGCCACGCAGGCGGAATAGCATCTTCCCAAAACACTGTTTATGTTACATCAGAAGGCGAATGCTACACATTCCCTTCCACATTGTTCAAAACGTTAAAAAATG
>CAJGCL010000154.1 GCA_904501675.1 Clostridiaceae bacterium | reverse complement strand
TCATAGCTACGAAACCCGTAAAAAAATGCTTGAAGCTATCCGATATGTAGACCTTGTTATTCCTGAGAACAATTGGGAGCAGAAGATTCAGGATATTAAAGATTATAAAATTGATGTTTGCGTTATGGGCTCAGACTGGGCCGGTAGTGATAAGTTTGATTACCTCAAAGAGTATTGTGATGTTGTTTTTCTCGAAAGAACACCCGGTATCTCAACATCTCAGATTAAAAATGACCTTCAGCTTCAGGAAGCGGTTGATGGTGTAGAGCAGGTACCTAATACATAATTAAAAGAGGCTTAAAAATGTTCGAAAAATATCTGGACAATATATCTAAAGCGGTAAAGGGCAGTAAGTTTGATTATATAACTTACTGCAATTTGCCTATTAATGAGAAATTAGTTTTACTTGAAGGCGGACAGGGCTCAAATATCAACGGTAATATGTTTGCGATGCTTAAAGAGCTATGCGAAAACCCTCGTTGGTATGAGTATCAGACTTGTTTTGTTGTAACCGAGCAAACTAAGGCTAAGGCTCAGAAAAGAATGGAATTCTACGGCTTCAAAAATGTTTTGCTTACTGTAAGAGATTCCAATGATTATTGCAAAAATCTGGCAACAGCAAAATATATAATGACAGATAACAGCTTTCCACCTTATTTCAATAAGCGTGAAGGTCAGATTTTCCTTAATACCTGGCATGGAACTCCGCTCAAAACCTTGGGCAAGGCTAACAAGTCAAGCCTTGCTTCTCTTGCCAATGTGCAAAAGAACTATCTTATGAGCGATTACGCTCTTTTTCCAAATGAATTTACCCGTCAGGTTTTTATGAAGGATTATGACCTGGAGCCGATTTTTAATAATATAAGCTTTATAGGGAATTATCCTAGAAACTATATTTTCTATAACAGTGAAGCGGGCGCAGACATTAAATCCAGGCTTGGCTATGAAGGGAAAAAAATTTTTGCATATATGCCAACCTGGCGTGATGCGGAAACTGAAGGTCAAAAGCGTAAGCAGATAGACCGAACAAAGCTTATTCTTAAAGAGTTTGATGAAAAACTTCCTGACGATACTATACTTCTTGTTAATCTCCATTTCTTAATGGCTTCAGAGATTAATTGCGATAAGTATAAGCATATTGAGTATTTCTCACCTGATTACGATACCTACGAGATTTTAAATGCCTGTGATGGGCTTGTTACAGACTATTCAAGCGTCTTCTTTGATTTTGCAGTATCACGTAAAAAAATAATTCTCTTCGCTTACGATAAAGCAGATTATCTTTCAACACGCGGAATCTATATGGATTTTGAAAGCCTTCCATTTCCTATTGTTGAGGATGTTGAGAGTGTTGTTTCCTTGATGGGAAAGGATATCCCTGTTCCTGATGAGTTTATTGAGGAATATTGCCCATACGGCTCTGCTGATTGCTGTGAAAAAATATTTTCCCTTGTCGTATCAGGTGAAACAGATTCCTATGAACTGAAAAAACACACTCAGGCAGAGAATTTGTGTTTGTTATACGCGGGGAACCTTATTCCTTCAACATACAGAGCTTTAAAAGCCTATATGGATGATAATCCTGAATACAACTATGTTATTACCTATAGAAAGGCTTTATCTCCTAAAAACAAAGAAAAACTTGATGAGCTTGTTGGAGATGTATCAATTTTCGGTCTTCTTACTGCTTATCAGTATAAGCGTATTGAAGTTTTTGCGTATTTTATTGCATGTATTTTCGGTGGCTTTAAATCATCAGTACTCAAGAAGTTTTTCTCTCGCGAAAACAGGCGTGCATTCCCGCAACTTGTTCCTGCGAAGGTTGTAGATTTCTCTCGTAATAGCGGCTTTATGGCAGGCATACTTGCTCACTTTGAGTGTGCAAAAGAATATGTTAAACATAGTGCTTTCTGCGGAGGAAAAATAAGCCAAAAGGCAATAAAGTTAGAGAATGAATATTGTTTTTCTTGTGTTGATAATTCATCTCAGGAAGAATCAGCAATTGACAATATTGAAGATTTCGAAGAAAAGATAAAGGTTATCGGTCAGTTCTCTCTTTTGAATAATAAGCTGCCTTTGTATTTCAATCTGGGCAGAAAAATGAAGATAATTTCTTGTTTTTCTTTAAAAACTGCCGTTGAAACCGAGCTTGACGATATTTATATTTCAATAGACGGTAAACACTATAAACCAAAGTTTTATGGTAGAAAAAACAAATCAAAGCTTCATGAAGGGTTGTATTCGCTTACTATTCCTGTTGAAGAGATGCTTACAAACCCAACAAAAGAACGCGTTTATCTCTGCTATAAATACGAGGGTGAAGAAGTCCGTTGTAATATAAAGTACTTCTCTCCTATAGGCAGACTCTTCCTTGGCTTGCGTGGACCGATGAATGTTCATAAAGCAACGCAGACCGTTGCAGTGTTCAGACAGGATAAAGGCAATATCCTTATAATTTATGTCCGTTCAAAGAATGTAACGGACAAGCTTATTGAACGCTTTAAGCAACTTGTTGCATTTGGTGTTTCTCTTATCTGGAAAAGCGAAAAGGCAAAAAAACTTGTTGTTCTTTATGAGAAAAATTCTTCAAAATATGAAGAAAGTGCAAGCGTTCTTTATGAAAAGCTTATGGATGAAGGATATAAGAACGCCTATTTCATAGTTGATAAAAACTATGAGTTTATAGACAGAATTCCTGAAAAGTACAGAAAGAATATTGTTTATAAGTATTCCTTCAGGCATTATCTGTACTTCTTTACCACAAAAACATTTATTGGTACTGAGGCAATTGCCCACGCCTTTGATTTAAAAACCTGTAATCCGTTACCACTTTACAAAATGACAAGGAAAAATATTAACTATGTTTTTCTTCAGCATGGCGTAATGTATATGGTATCTCTTGATTCTGAGTCAAGAAAAATGTTCAGTAGGAAAAACCTTAACGGTAAATACAGGGTTGTTGTTTCCTCAAAGGCGGAAAGAGACCATTTCACAACTCTCGGAAGACATCTTGAAGAGGATATTTA
>CAJGCL010000153.1 GCA_904501675.1 Clostridiaceae bacterium | reverse complement strand
TTTGTAAGGAAGCAAGCCATATCAAAATCATGAATTGTCATATCAAGGAAGATGCTTGCTGCACAGTAGCCAACAGGTGGTGCCTGTGGGTCACGAGAAGTGATTTTAAGAATCTGTGCATCACCGATTCTGCCATCATCGTAAGCCTTACGAACAGCTGCAAAGTTGTGGTCAAAACGACGATTGAAACCAACCTGGAATTTAACCTCAGGATGTGCTTTGAGAGCATCTGCGATTTCAAGAATTTTATCAACTGTGTTTGCAAGTGGTTTTTCGCAGAAAACGTGCTTACCGGCATTGATAGCTTCAATAGAAATTGGAGCATGAGTATCTGTTGATGAACAAACAAGAACAGCATCAATTGTTTCGTCTTCAATAATTTTCTTATAGTCTGTATAAATTTTTTCAACACCGAAACCTTCGCAGAATGCTTTTGTTTCATCATTCATGAAAGGGTCAGCAATTGCAGTAACAACTGCGTTTTTTACGTGGTAAGAAATTGATTCAAGGTGCACCTTACCAATACGGCCTGCACCGATAATACCAATGTTAAGCATATTTATTATTTCCTTTCAAATTAAATTTATCATAAACAAATCAGATTGTGCCGTCCCATGTAGAAACTTCTGTTTTCTTGATTTCTTCTTCATCGAACCAACGTGTTGTTACGCATTTGCTTTCTGTAAAGAAACGATATGCATCTTTACCGAGGCAGTGAAGATCACCAAAGAATGAATCTTTGTGGCCTGAGAATGGGAAGAAGCCAATCGGAACAGGAATACCAACGTTAACACCAACCATACCACCATCTGTATGACGTGTGAATTCACGTGCATAGTGTCCGCTCTGTGTAAATATAACAGAGCCGTTAGCATATGGGTTCGCGTTCATAACCTTAAGACCTTCTTGGAAGTTTTTAACTCTCTTGATGCAAAGAACAGGACCGAAAACTTCATCTCTGCCTATTGTCATATCTTCTGTAACGTTATCAAAGATTGTAGGACCAACAAAGTAGCCATTCTTAAGCTCTTCAGGAAGCTCAGGGTTTCTACCATCAAGAACAAGTGTTGCGCCTTCCTTAACACCTTTTTCAATGTCAGCAACAACTTCGTCATAATGTTTCTTATATGTAAGAGGGCCAAGCTTTGATGTTTTATCAATTGATTTACCCAACTTAATCTGTGAGGCCTGCTTTTTAAGCTCGGCAACAAATGCATCTGCAATTGATTCCTGAACAACACAGCAGGAGAGAGCCATACAACGCTGACCAGCACAGCCATATGCAGAGTTTATAACACCTGCAACAGTTCTTTCGATTGGTGCATCCTCGAGAACAAGAGCGTGGTTTTTAGCCTGACAAAGAGCCTGAACGCGTTTACCGGCTTTTGCAGCTCTCTCGTAAATGAGCTTACCAACAGGTGTAGAACCAACGAATGTGATACCTTTAATATCGGGATGGTCAAGAATTGTGTTGATTTCGTTTCTTGAACAAGTAATAACGTTAACAACACCATCAGGCATACCCGCTTCTTTGTAAAGCTCAGCCATTCTGAGAGCAGTTTTTGGTGTAAGGGATGCAGCCTTTAAAACGATTGTATTACCGCAAGCAACGCATGTAGGTGTCATCCAACCAAATGGAATCATAGCAGGGAAGTTAACAGGAACAATACCTGCAAAAACACCCATAGATTCTCTGTAAAGAACTGTATCAAAGCCTGATGAAGCATCCATTGTGCTTTCGCCCATCATAAGTGATGGAACCTGAGTTGCAAGTTCTGTACCTTCTTTGGCTTTAAGAACATCGCCTTCAGCCTCAGACCATACTTTTCCGTTTTCTTCAGCAACGAGTGTTGTAAGTTCATCCATATGCTTGATGATTAAATCGCGTACATTATAGAGGATCTGAGCTCTCTTGATTGCCGGAGTTGCTCTCCATGTAGGGTATGCTGCTTTTGCAGCTGCAATAGCCTCAAGAACCTCGTCATTTGTACAGCATGGTGCATAACCTGTAACTTCACCGGTGCTTGGGTTATGTAAGTCATACCATACATCTGTTTTAGATTCCTTGAATTCGCCATTGCAAAAATATTTTATTTTTTCTGCAGCCATTTTTATGTCTCCTTGATTTTATGTTTAGTTTGTTATTATAAACCGGCTTTTTCTGCAATATATGCACGAGCCTTTTTAGCATATTCAAATGGGTTAGCGATAGCAGGATCCTGTTCAGCTTCAACAAGAACATAACCTTCGTAATTATTTTCTTCAAGAACCTTAAAGATAGGCTCGAAGTCAATAACGCCATCACCGGGAACTGTAAATGTACCTTTTCTTACACCCTGAAGGAAGCTTTCGCCTTTAGTTTTAACATCTGCAACAACATCAGGACGAATATCCTTAAGATGAACGTGCTTAATGCGGTTGATGTATTTTTTAAGAACATACATGTAATCTTCGCCACAGTATGCAAGATGACCTGAGTCGAAAAGAAGGTTGAAAAGCTCTGGGTCTGTGTTTTCCATGAGTCTATCGATTTCTGCAGCTGTCTGAACAACTGTACCCATGTGGTGATGGAATGTAAGTGTAATACCCATATCCTTTGCAACTTTACCAAGCTTGTTAACACCTGTGCAAAGAGCATCCCATTCTTCATCGTTCATTACATATTTTTCGTCGAAGATAGACTTATCTGTACCCTGAATTGAGTGTCCTTGTTCAGAAATACCAACAACCTTTGCACCCATTTCTTTGAGGAAAGTTATATGCTCAATAAAACCTTTTTCTGTTTCTTCGTAAGGCTTTGTTGTAAGGAATGTTGAGAACCAAGCGTTGCAAATCTGCATACCACGAAGGTCAAGTGCTTTTTTGAGAACAGCAGTATCTTTAGGATACTTGTTACCAACTTCACAACCGGTGAAGCCTGCAAGTGCCATTTCAGAAATGCACTGCTCAAATGTGTTTTCTGCTCCAAGGTCAGGCATATCGTCATTTGTCCATGCGATAGGAGCAATACCGAGTTTTACTTTGTTTTTATCAAGCATTAGAATT
>CAJGCL010000152.1 GCA_904501675.1 Clostridiaceae bacterium | reverse complement strand
TCCATGGTGCTGAATTTTTCAACACAATGGGTACTGAAACAAGTAAGGGTACAAAGGTATTTGCTCTTGGTGGTAAAATCAACAACACAGGTCTTGTTGAGGTTCCAATGGGTACTACTCTTCGCGAGATCATTGAAGACATCGGTGGCGGTATTCCAAATGGTAAGAAGTTCAAGGCTGCTCAGACAGGTGGTCCTTCAGGCGGATGCCTTCCTGCAGATCTTCTTGATATTAAGATTGACTATGACAACCTTGTTGCCAAGGGCGCTATGATGGGCTCAGGCGGTCTTATCGTTATGGACGAAGACGACTGTATGGTTGACATTGCTAAATTCTTCCTTAAGTTTACTGTTGATGAGTCTTGTGGTAAGTGTACACCTTGCCGTGTAGGTACAAGAAGACTTCTTGAAATCCTTGAAAAGATTACAAGCGGTAAGGGCACAATGGAAGACCTTGACAGAATGGAAAGCCTTTGCAACTACATCAAAGAGAACTCTCTTTGCGGTCTCGGTCAGACAGCTCCTAACCCTGTTCTTTCTACATATCAGCGCTTTAAAGATGAGTATATTGCTCACGTTGTTGATAAGAAATGTCCTGCAGGCGTATGTAAGGATCTTCTCACATTCTCAATTGATGCAGATAAGTGTATCGGTTGCGGTATTTGTGCAAAGAACTGCCCTGTTGATGCAATTTCAAGAACAGATTATATTGCTCCCGGTCATAAGCTTGCTTCCTTCGCGATTGACGCTGAAAAGTGCGTGAAGTGCGGCGTATGTATGGGTAACTGTAAGTTTAAGGCAATCAATAAATAAGGAGGAACTAAATCATGGTAAATATTAAAATCAACGGCTTTGATTATCAGGTTCCTGCCGGTTCCACAATTCTCGAAGCTGCTCACTCAGTAGGTATTGAGATTCCTACACTTTGCTATCTTAAAGAAATCAACGCTATCGGTGCTTGCCGTATCTGCGTTGTTGAAGTTAAAGGCGCTCGTAGCCTTGTTGCTGCTTGTGTATTCCCTGTTAATGAGGGTATGGAAATTTACACAAACACTCCAAAGGTTATTGAAGCAAGAAAAACAACTCTCGAGCTTATCCTTTCAACTCACAAGAAGGAGTGCCTCTCTTGTGTAAGAAGCGGTAACTGTGAGCTTCAGAAGCTTTGCAAGGATTACGGCATTGAAGATGAAAATGCATTTGCAGGTGAGTTTATTAACTATGCTATTGATGATAGCGCATCTCATATGTATCGTGATAACGAAAAATGTATCCTTTGCCGTCGTTGCGTAGCTGTTTGTGATAAGACACAGGGCGTTTCCGTTATCGGTGCTAATGCTCGTGGTTTTGATACTCATATCGGCTCTGCTTTCGAATATAAGCTCGGCGACGTAGCTTGTATCTCTTGCGGTCAGTGTATCACAGCTTGTCCTACAGGCGCTCTTTCAGAAAGAGACGATACTCAGAAGGTATTTGATGCTATCAACGACCCTGATAAACACGTTATCGTTCAGACTGCTCCTGCAGTTCGTGTTGGTCTCGGCGAAGAGTTCGGCTACGAAATGGGTTCTGTTGTAACAGGCAAAATGGTTGCAGCTCTTAAGATGCTCGGCTTTGATAGAGTATTCGATACAAACTTTGCTGCTGACCTTACAATTATGGAAGAAGCAACAGAGTTCCTTGGCAGATTCAATAAGAAGGAAAATCTTCCTCTTATCACATCTTGCTCACCTGGTTGGGTTAAGTATTGCGAACACTACTATCCTGAATTTATTCCTAATCTTTCATCATGTAAATCTCCACAGGGTATGTTCGGTTCTGTAGCAAAGACATTCTATGCACAGAAGATGGGCATTGATCCTGAAAAGATTTTCGTTGTATCTGTTATGCCTTGTACAGCTAAGAAGTTTGAGGCAGAAAGAGTTGACCATAGTGCAGTTAAGGGCCTTGCTGATATTGATGCTTCAATCACAGTAAGAGAGCTTGCAAGAATGATCAAAAAAGCAGGTATCAACTTCAAGAATATTCCTGATATGGAATTTGACGCACCATTCGGTCTCGGTTCAGGTGCAGGTACAATCTTCGGTGCAACAGGTGGCGTTATGGAAGCTGCTCTTCGTACTGCATACGAGGTAGTTACAGGTAACGAGCTTACAGACCTTACAACATTCAAGGCAGTTCGTGGCGTTGAAGGCGTTAAGGAAGCATCCTATGACCTTAACGGTGTAACAGTAAATGTTGCTGTTGCTTCAGGCCTTGCAAATGCAAAGAAGGTTCTTGATATGGTGAAGTCAGGTGAAAAGAACTATGACTTCATCGAGATTATGGCTTGCCCAGGTGGTTGTGTAAACGGTGGCGGTCAGCCAATCGTTCCTGCATCAGTTCGTAACAATGAAGATGTAAGAGCGCTTCGTGCAGCAGGTCTTTACAACGATGATGAAAATCTTCCTGTAAGAAAGTCTCACAAGAACCCTGACATTAAAGCAATTTATGATGAGTTCTTCGGTGAACCAGGTAGCCACAAGGCTCACGATATTCTTCACACAGGATATACAGAGAGACCAAAATATTAATTCTCAAAGATTTCTCCCTTACCCATACGGGTAGGGGAGATTTTTGCTTTATATTCACATCAAATCACCGATATAACCTATTTTTGTAAAAAATTAAAAAATCCCGAAAATTCTTCTTGACATTTACAGAACTTTGATTTATACTATATACTCAAAATATAATGGATTAATATCTGTTATTATGTTTTCACGTAAGTGAAAAACCGCAAGAAATTGCACAAAATTAATGGTTAATTATTTCTTTTTTTGGCCGTTTTTGTCGGTAAAAAAAGAATTTAAATAAGAACGGAGTGATGTGTTTTATGGCAAACGTAAAACCCGTAAAGCTCGGTAAGAATACCAGAATGAGTTTTGCAGGAATCAATGAAGTTATGCAGATGCCTAACCTTATTGAAATTCAGAAGAACTCATACAAATGGTTTCTTGATGTAGGGCTTAGAGAAGTTTTCCGCGATATTGATGAAATCACGGATTACACGGGTAATCTTGTCCTTACCTTTATTGATTATCGTAT
>CAJGCL010000151.1 GCA_904501675.1 Clostridiaceae bacterium | reverse complement strand
TTGGAAGGCTGGAATTCTACCATTGAACTACACCCGCGCGTATCACAACAGAGGATATTTTATCACAACACCATTGTATTGTCAAGGTGATTTTATGAAATAAAATAAAAAATTTAAACGGTTGAAAATGTATGCTTTATAAGACAAATCTTATTATTTGCATTTATTAGCACGCTTATCAAAAACTATCGTAAACAACACTTTCATTTATATTTCTATATATTGAGTGCATATCAAGAGGTCTGGCATCTTCTGAAGGGTAACCCATAACAAGTAACGCAACAGGCTCAATGTTTTCAGGTATATTGAATGTGTTTTTCATAGCCTCGGGATTGAAGTGCATAACCCAGCAACTGCCCACTCCTTCGTCTTGTGCGCAGAGCATCATGTGTGTTGCAACAATAACTGCGTCTACAGGAGACGAGAGCGCTCCGTCATATACGCGCTTCCAACTTTCTTCTGTATTGTGGCAAACAAGCATAGCTGTTGGTGCGTTGAAATGACATTTTGTACAGTCTTTTAATTTCTCAATAGCTTCATCTGTATTGAGAACAAGTATTCTTTGTGGCTGGTTATTGCAGCCTGTTGGCGCAATATGACCTGCTTCAAGAATTTTATCAATAATATCTTGCGGTAAATGCTCTTGCTTAAAGCTTCTTACTGAATATCTTTCTTTGATTAATTGCCTGAATTCCATATTCAAACTCCTTTATATTATCTGTCCTATACAAAAATCATCTTCGACGCTTTCAAGATTTACGTTTAGAATTTTACCTTGTAAATCGCATTTACCGTAAACCTTAACAGGTGTATAGTTTTCTGTGTAACCTTCATTGTAGCCATCTTTATACACTTCAAAAAGTACGCTAACAGTTTTACCAACCTGGTTAACAAGATATTCTTTTCTTATGCTATCCATAATGCATGAAAGCCTTGCAGCGCGGTCATCTTTAACAGCTTTTGTTAATTGTTCCATTCTGGAAGCAACTGTGTTCTCACGTACTGAGTAGGGGAATATATGAGCTTTTTCAAACTTTACTCTTTTGCAGAAATCAACTGTTGTTAAATAGTCTTCTTCTGTTTCTGTAGGAAAGCCTACAAGCAAGTCTGTTGTAATTGTAGCATCCTTGAATGTTTCGCGGAGCTTATTTGCAAGGTATTCATATTCTTCTGCTGTGTAGTGCCTGTTCATTTTTTTCAGAACATTATCGCAACCACTCTGAACAGAGATATGGAACTGTGGGCAAAGCTTTGAAAGGTGAGAGAGCCTTTCAATCATTTCATCAGTAATGTGGTCAGGTTCAAGGGAGCCTAAACGCACTCTTTTAATACCTTCGTATTTTTCCGCTAATTCCAAAGCATCAGGCAGTGAATAAGGTGTGTTTTTGCCGTAGTCGGATAAGTTTATACCTACGAAAACAATCTCTCTATAGCCGTTTTCAGCAAGAGATTTTAATTCTTTGTCTATGTCTTCAAGAGATTTCGAACGTGAGCGACCACGTGCTGTAGGAATAAGGCAATAGCTACAGAATCTGTCGCAACCATCCTGTATTTTAAGAAACGCTCTTGTGTGTCCGTCAAAACGTGTTATACCTGTGCTTATAAGCTTATCGCCTGTTTTGTGCTCTCTATATATATTAGTATATGAATTAGTGTCCTTGAACTCATTAACTGCATTTATAATCTCACTATTAGATTTATTACCGGCTAAAATATCAACCTCAGGTAAATCATCTATTATCTCAGGTTCTGCCTGAGAAGCGCATCCTGTTAATACCATTATTGCATCAGGATTGTTCTTTTTGAATCGCCTGACTGCTTGCCTTGTTTTTCTTACGCTTTCAGCTGTAACGGTGCACGAGTTAACTACAATAACATCTGCTTGTTTAGGTGTTTTTATAGCTTCATAACCATTGTTTTCAAACAGCTCAATCATTTCCTGAGTTTCATATTGATTAACTTTGCAACCAAGTGTATAAAAGTATACATTCATTTAAACTGTATCACCCTAAATAAAAATCACTCCCGAATTTCTTCGGGAGTGAAATTATATCATATTATAATAATTAGTGCAAGTTATAACAACTTACTTATTCTGCAAGGATACCATTATCCATAATTTCGGAGAAGCCGTAGCCAGGGCCAAAGATAGCTGTAACAACATCATCAAGAGTACCAGCAAGTGCGGTGAGAAGAGTATCCATTGAATTATCTTCCTCTGGAAGTTCACCGTTATGACCTACTCTGTAGATAGCATCTTCGATTCTTTCTGTTGCAGCATCTGCAGCAGTTGGTTCACAGTTAGCTGTATCGTTAAGAAGAGCAAGACATTCCTGATATGCTGCAATAAGCTCATCAATATCAGCCTTTGTGCATACAAGCTCGTTGCCTTCAATATCTACTGTTGAACCATTGTTGTAGTTTGTGATAAGAGCTGCGGCATCTTCAAGTCTCCAACGGCGGATGTTTCTTGTGTTACGGTTGCCGTTGAACTGAGGGAAGTCTGCACTGTCATCAACGTCTTTGATTTCACCTGTAATAAGTCTACCGATAAGTGCAATAACTACGTCGTTTCTACCAACTTCATGGTACTGACCATGGAAGAACCATGTTGTATCACGGAATGGGCAGTTTGTAATATCAATGCTGCCATCTGGAGAAATAATTCGGCTGTTGTCGAAGAGAATCTCGTCAGGAAGAACTGTACCAGCTTTAGCATACATATTCTTTGGACCAAGTGTTGTTGAGTCGATATCAATGATACCGTCGCTGTTTGTAGAGTCAGAAGATCTCATTGCACCGAAGAAGTTGTAATCCTGCTCTGCATAGCTAAGGTTGTAGCAAGCTACGTTGTGAACAAGGTTACCGTTCTGTGATGCGAAATTCTTAAGGTTATCAGTAAGATTAGCGGCTGCTGTGTGGAAATCATCGAGTTTCTTTGCAAGAGCTGCACATTCTGGATCGCCCCAGATCTGATCATAGTACATTGCCTTTACATCATCAAATCTGTCTACAGGAACCATAGCCCAGAACTGAGGACAGTAAAGCATAAGTGTTTCTACGATACCATCAACAGCACCTGAGAGAAGTG
>CAJGCL010000150.1 GCA_904501675.1 Clostridiaceae bacterium | reverse complement strand
CCTTGCTTTAACGGCACTGAGGAATTCAACTTCTTCCTTGCAGTATTGTTTCCTGCAGATGAACTCGAAATTATGGATTACAACAGAGTTGTTAAAGACCTTAACGGCAACACAGAAGCAGAATTCATTGAAAAAATTTCAGATAAATTCATAGTTGAAGAAAGTGCTGGCACCGGTGCATATCATCCTGAAGAAAAGCACACTTTCGGCATGTATCTTGATGGAAAATGGTATAAACTTACCGCAAAAAACGGCACGTTTGACGAAAATAATCCTGTAGACCAGTTAGATGTTTCAATTCTTCAGAAAAACCTTCTAACACCTATTCTTAATATAGGAGACCCACGAACAGATAAGAGAATTGATTTTATTGGTGGTATACGTGGTCTCGGCGAGCTTGAAAGGCTTGTAAACGGTGGCTTCAGCATTGCATTTTCTATGTATCCAACAACTCTCGAGGATTTAATGGCTATTGCAGATGCAAATATGATTATGCCTCCAAAATCCACATGGTTTGAGCCAAAGCTCTTAAGCGGATTATTTATTCACAAACTTAGCTAACAGGAGATTTTTATGTTTAAAATAGGTTGCCATTTATCAAGCTCAGGCGGATATCTTGCCATGGGTAAAGAAGCTGTAAGAATCGGCGCTAACGATTTTCAGTTTTTTACCCGTAACCCAAGAGGCGGTCAGGCAAAACCGCTTGATTTAAATGATATAAAGGCTTTTGAAGAATACAGAAAAGAAAACGGTATTGTAAGTGTACTTGCCCATGCGCCATATACTATGAACGCTTGCGCCAAGGATGAGGGCTTGAGAGAGTTTGCCAGAAACACTATGGCTGATGATATTATGCGCCTTAACCATATTGAAGGTGCTCTTTATAACTTCCACCCGGGAAGCCACGTTCAGCAAGGTGCAGATGTTGGAATTCAGTTGATTGCAGATATGCTTAATTCTGTACTTACCAAGGAGCAAACCACTACTGTACTGCTTGAAACCATGTCAGGTAAAGGTAGTGAGGTAGGAAGAAGCTTTGAAGAAATAAAAGCAATTATTGATAAGGTTGAACTTAAAGAAAAACTTGGCGTTTGCCTTGATACCTGCCACGTATACGACGGTGGATATGATATTGTAAACAACCTTGACGGTGTGTTAAAGGAATTTGATGATGTTATTGGTCTTGACAGGCTCAAGGCAATTCACCTTAATGATTCCAAAAACCCTTTTGCTTCTCATAAGGACAGGCACGAAATAATCGGTGGCGGTAGCCTTGGCATTGATGCAATAACCCGTATTATAAACCACCCTCTTCTTCGTGAAATTCCTTTCTTCCTTGAAACACCAAATGACATTGATGGCTATCAGAAGGAAATAGAATTATTAAAGTCTCTTTATAAATGATAAAAAATGATGCTTTCGTATAGAAAGCATCATTTTTTGTTATTCTTGCATTTTATGTTACTTTATAGTATAATAATGTTAGTTATTATACAAAACAGCGAAAGGTTGTAGGAAATTGGCATACGAAAAAAAACGCAGTCTCAACAATACAGACAGACGTGTTAAAAGAACCAAAAAAGCATTGAGAGATGCTCTCCTATCTCTTCTTGAAAAAAAAACTATAACAGAAATATCAGTAACCGAGCTTACAACTCTTGCGGATGTTAACAGAGCAACATTTTATTTTTATTATACAGATTTACTTGATATGCTTCAGCAGATTCAAAACGAAGCCTACCAGTCATTTAAAGAGGTTTTGAGCGAATCCACACCATCTATTACGACTATAGAAGGTTTTACAGATTATGCAGAAAGCTTACTCACCTACTGTCAGGAACACGAAGCGCTTGTTAAGTTTATTATAAAGAATGATACAAATAATCAGCTATATAAACAAATTCAGATTTTAATGCTTAACAACATTCCTAACTCCAAAGAGGTTTTTGATGTTAACAATCCTGCAAGGTATTCCACCAACTACATACTTAATGCTATGGTTGGAATCATGATTGACTGGATGGATGAAGGCATGAAAATTCCTCCACGTGAGCTTGCAGAATTCTGCGCTCATATTTATCTTAACGGCTCGTATAAGACAAAGCAGCTTTATGGGCACACTAATTAAAGGCAAAATGCAAAACGCAGAGTGCAAAGTGAAGATATAGCTAGAAATATAGTGTTCGGAAGCGAGCTTCCACTAACCTCTTCACTTTTCACCCTTATCTATTAACTAAAAAATCCTTCCGTTTTTTTGCGGAAGGATTTTTTGTTTATTCTACTGATTTAAGTGATTCTACCATACTTATTTTCTTCAGTTTGAAGTGCATAAGAAGGTTAACTAGCACTGCAAATACCGCAGTTGCTACAGCAGCAATAATAAAGCTCTGAGGCTCAAGGTCTGTTTTAAATGTAAGAGTATCAATATCAACAACGCCCACGACTGCAATATTAAGCGGTATACCAAGCACAAGACCTGCTGCAATACCCATAACAGTAAGGAATATATTTTCGCGATAGATATACGCAGAAACCTCACCATTATAGAATCCGAGAACCTTAAGTGTTGCAAGCTCCCTGATACGCTCATTAACATTGATATTATTAAGGTTATAAAGAACAACAATAGCAAGAGCCATAGCAGCAATTATAAACAACATAATAACCATATTAAGAGTATTAACAATGTTTGCGAAGTTATCAATAACAACAGTGGTATAAACAGAACCATTTACGCCCTTAATATTATTGATTTCTTTTTCAAGCTGAACTTTTTGTTCTGTTGTTATATCCTCTGACAACTTGCAGAACAGGTAGTTGTAATCAAGAACTGCGCCTGTAACCTGTTGATAGTATGCAGGTGTCATATAAACATAGTGGAAGGCATAGTTATCAACAATATCTGCAACCGTAACCTGATACTCAACTGTTTTTGAACCTTCTGTCCATGAAATTGTAAGAGGATCACCGATTTTGGTATCCGTTTTACTTGCAAGTTTCTTTGTTATTATTGCGCCCTCATTTGTATATGGAATAATTTCATCACCTTTACGAAGGTTAATAAAATTCTTCATTACATCAGGATTTTCAGGAATGAGAATATCAATTTCCATTTCCTTATCAGTTCTGTCAGAATATCCATGGCAAACCTTAAGGTAACCT
>CAJGCL010000149.1 GCA_904501675.1 Clostridiaceae bacterium | reverse complement strand
GAGCTGTAAGAAGGATACATTTTGTCCACTCAAGGTTGTTGATGTTGAACTGACCAACAGCATAGTGGCCTGCTTTTGCTTTTGTGAGCATGTCTTTTGCGTTAACTAAAGGCATTTTAAACACTCCTATATAAAAATTTTATTTAAAACAAATCACTTTGCGCTTTGCGCTCTACGTTTTGCATTTTATTATACGTTTTCTTCTCTTAAATCCAGTATAATTTCATCTTTGTTTGGCATAAGGTGAGTGTATTTTACACCTGCTGCATCAAACATACGCTTTGATGCTCTTGTTGAAGATGTATCTGCGTATTTATCAGAAAGGTAAACGACCTCTTTTATGCCGCTCTGAATAATTGCTTTTGCACATTCGTTGCAAGGAAAAAGAGCAACATAAATGCGGCTTCCTGAAAGGCTTCTGCCTCTACAGTTGAGAATAGCATTTAATTCAGCATGGCAGACATAAGGATATTTTGTGTCATATGAATCGTCGCCGGCTCTGTCCCAAGGGAATTCATCATCGCTGCAGCCTGCAGGGAAGCCGTTGTAGCCAACGGAAAGAATTCTGTTTTCGTTGTTTACTATGCAAGCACCAACCTGTGTGTTAGGGTCCTTACTGCGTTTTGCGCAAAGCATAGCAGCACCCATAAAGAATTCATCCCAAGAGATATAGTCGCTTCTTTTTGCCATATCAAACACTCCTTTGTTTCCATCCTACATTATACAGATGTTTTACAGATTTTTCAATATCATTTATTAATTTTGAGCGCTTAGACGCAAAAATATGTTAAGGAATGGTTAAAATTCTAAAAAAGAAAAAATTTTAAAATTTTGTATGATAGTATGTGCATTGCTATGTAAAAAAGAAACAAGGAGAATAGTAATGATAAAAACTTATATAAAGAGAGTAACAAGTATGTGTAAGCCATGGCAGCTTGTGTACTGGTGGATATTAAGAATTTTAATGATAGGCGGAATTATACTTCGTTTATTTGAAGCGGATTCCTTGGGAATGTATCAGCCTCTTCAGATGGCAGCAAATCTTGTGGGTATGTTTGCGTTTGAAATATTCCAGATATTCCCTGAAAAAACCCTCTTCCGTAAGTTTTCATCAAATTTTCAAAATTTCACTATAATGAGCTTTTTCCTTGCATCATTTGGAGGAGCATTCCTTAATTTCTATTATCTCATACCTATGTACGACAAGGTTTTGCATATGGCAGGCTGTATGGTAGGTGTGTTTATGGGCTATGAGCTTGTTTGCGCTATGCAGCTTCGCGATAAGCAGACCTGCTCACCGAAAATTGCAGCACTTGCAGCTGTTGGCGTTGCCTTTGCCTTTGCAACAGGTTGGGAAATTTTTGAATTTGTTTTTGACCAGTGGTTTGGTGGCGATGCTCAGCATTGGAACCTTGAAAAAGCAATAGAAGAAGCAGGCGGAATCGAAAATGTGTTTATGCTTATTCCTCTTGATGCCGAAAGGCTTGAAGCGCGATTTGCAATTATGGATACTATGGCAGACACAATTCTTAACGCAATTGGCGCTGTTATCATGTATATTATCCTTAAAATTTACCCATATAGGCACAAAGGCGACAACAATATTAACAAATTAATAACAAATGAATTGGACAAAAATACCAAAGAAAAGTCCTTTATATAAATATGTATTGATTATTTTTGGAAAACCCTATATAATTACACTGTATAATTAAAAGGAGGAGTATCCTATGTCCAAAAAGATAATGGCAGTTTTACTGTCTCTTATCATTGCTTTTTCAGTAGTGGCTGTGCCGGTTGGTGCTGCAGATGTGGAATTCACCACAGGAGCTGTAGACGCCGGTAACATTCTTAACCTCTTACTTGATAAGCTTATTTCAGTAATACTTAAATACCTCAATATGTATTGGCCTGGCTATGAAGGTGGTTGGGACACTACAGAGGAATATGTTCCGGAGAATTTTTACGAAGGCGATAAAGTCTTTGACAGAACAACTACTGCAGGTGAAAAGTGGGAAGTTGGTTATGCCAGTGCGTCTCTTCTTGACGGTATTGCACCAATGAACGGTGATTTTTACCTTGCAGGTTCACTTGAACCTATCGCAGGTCGTGTTCCTTCAAAGGTTGAAGACGACCAGAGAGTTCGTGTTTATGCAATCTCTGATGGAGATGGCGGAACAATGGTTCACGCGGTTATCGACGGTTTCGGTCTTGCTCGCGGAGATGTTCAGACTATCCGTGAAAGATTTAAAGAATTTGCAGACAAGAACAACGTTACAGGCGTTAACGTTTCAGTTCTTCATCAGCATTCATGTATCGATACTCTTGGTATGAATGTGCCTCTTGCACAGGCTCTTATCTTCAATAGCAGTAACGCTGTAACAGGCGGTATGCTTGAGGGCCAAAAGGTTGAACTCAACCAAGTATTTATGGAAAACCTTTTCACCAAAACTGTTTACTGCATGAAAAAGGCAGTCAGCACAATGAAAACAGGCGACCTTTACTATGGTACAGCAGATATTTCTGAGTATATCAGAGATAAGCGTGATCCGCAGGCTTTTGACGGCAATATCCACAGACTTCGTTTCGATCCTGATGACGGAACAGCAGATACATGGATTGTTGAAGCTGGTGTTCACCTTATGAGCTACGGTGCCGGTGGAGATATCCTTTCAGGCGACTTCCCGATTTATCTTGAGAGAGCCCTTAAGGAAGAACTTGGTGTTAACCTTGTTTATGTTCAGGGTGCTGAACTTGCTATTGGTATGAGAACAGTTGATATTTGCGCTAAGTGCGGTGAGGTTCCTGAAATTACAGAGCCGGCAGACGAAAAGGGCGTTTATTCAATTGCTTGTCCTAACGGTTGTCTTAAAACTGTTCCAAGCGATAAAGAAGGTAGTACATATACATCAGAAGATGCTAAGGACTACATAAAGACTGTTGATAACTGGAACCAGACCAGTGAAACAGGTCTTGATAATGAATCTGCACTTTCTTATGGTAAAACTCTTGCTAAAAAGCTTATGGCTATTACCAAAGAAGAAAAGCTTGACCCTGTACTCAATATAGCAATGAGCGAGGTTAAGCTTAACGTTACAAACGAAATTCTTACTCTTGCTGCTCGCGAAGATGTTCTTAATTCAGTTATTGTTAAGAATGGTAAGAACTATCAGCTCGTAACAGAAATCGGTTATATGGAATTAGGTAATAAGGTTGCAGTATTCCTTTGCCCAGGTGAGTTTGACCCAATGCTCGTTTATGGCGGTCCTGAATCAGGCGATGCTGCTTGGACAGGTGGAGATTGGACTCTTCCTGCACTCAACGAAGCTACAGATTGCGAAAACGTAATG
>CAJGCL010000148.1 GCA_904501675.1 Clostridiaceae bacterium | reverse complement strand
TTCAAAGGATGAAGGCGGCCGTCACACACCTTTCTTCAACAACTACAGACCTCAGTTCTTCTTCAGAACAACTGACGTTACAGGTACAATCTTCCTTCCAGAAGGCACAGAAATGTGCATGCCTGGCGATAACGTTGAAATGACTGTTGAACTTATCACTCCAATCGCTATCGAAAAGGGTCTCCGTTTCGCTATCCGTGAAGGTGGTAGAACAGTTGGTTCAGGTGCTGTTACAGACATCATCGAATAATCAATTTTTCAAAAATATAAGCGTAATCTTCGGATTACGCTTTATTTTTTTGGCGATAATAGTGCAATACTCCGTTTTTCTCGCTTGCAGTACCTTTGTACAGCGTCGCTCAAAAATCCTATCCTCTTGCACCATTCTCCTCAAAAATTAATCGTCGGACAAACTTAGTTATTGCGCACTCGTCAAGAAAGTACGCAATATTTATTGACTTATTATGTAATAAATAGTAAAATATCTTCATAACTTTTATTATTTAGGAGGCAGTTATGGCAGATTTCTTTTTAAATGAATTTATAGTGAATATCGACGTAGCTATTTATCAGTTTGTTGACAGCATTATGAATCCTGTTATGGACGTTATTTTCACATTTATCACTCATCTTGGTGATACTCCCGGTATTATTTGGTTTATTTTAGGTATTTGCTTACTTATTCCAAAGAAAACAAGAAAGCTTGGCATTCTTCTTTTCGCAGGTCTTGCATTCTCTTCAGTTATCAATAACCTTGTTCTTAAAGAGCTTATTGGCAGACCAAGACCATATAACCTTGATCCTGAGGTTTGGCTCAATGCAGGCTATACATATGAATGGCCAGGTCTTATTAAGATGAGCAGCAGCCCATCATTCCCATCAGGTCATACATCAACATCTATCGGTGCTGCATTTGCCCTTCTTCTTGGTTGCAGAAAGAAATATCTTGCAGTTGGTATTCCAGCATTTATTCTTTCTCTCCTTGTAGGCTTCTCAAGAATTTATGTTCATGTTCATTATCCAACAGACGTTATTGCAGGTGCAATTGTTGGTTTAATCAGTGCTCTTGCTGTATGGGTATTTATTGAGAAGGTATTTATGCCAAAGATAGTTCCTGCATTTGAAAAGAAGCTTGACAAAAAACTCTTTTAATCAGTAAATTTAAAGACCTATTCGTTTGAATAGGTCTTTTTTATAAGGAAGTAATATTATGTACCCAAATCTTATTAACACACCAAAGATTTACAGTGGAAAAAACTGTGTGCTTGATAATGCAAATATCTTTGCAACCTATGGTAAAAAGTGCCTTGTCGTAACTAGCCGAACCGCAGGGGAGAAAAGCGGTGCACTCGCAGATGTTATTAAGGCTTTAGAGCTTAACAATATTGGTTATGACATTTTTAATAAAATCACAGAAAATCCGCTTGTTTCAACAGTAATTGAAGGTGGTAGATTTGCTCGTGAAATAGGCGCTGATTTTATAATAGGCATAGGTGGTGGTTCGCCCCTTGATGCATCAAAGGCTGTTGCAATTTGTGCTAAAAATCCTCAATATGATATAGATGGACTTTATAACCGTAAAAATCCCTCAAAGGCGCTTCCTGTTATACTTGTTGGTACTACAAGCGGTACAGGTAGTGAGGTTACAGGTGTATCTGTTTTAACTAACGACAATACAATGCAGAAAAAAAGCATAGGCGGTGCAGATTGCTATGGTACAGTTTCTTTCTGCGATGCAAAATACACTCACTCAATGAGCTATGACGTTACTGTTTCAACCGCCCTTGATGCTTTCGCTCATACAGTTGAAGGCTTTTTTTCACCAAAATGCACAGACTACGCTTTAATGCACGCTAAATTAGCTTTACCACTGATTTTCAGAGGACTTAAGGCACTTTGTGAGAGTAAGGTTACCCCTGATGAAAAGGGCAGGGAAGAGTTGTTTTTAGGTTCAATTTATGCAGGTTTAGAATTAAATGTGTGTGGTGCGGCATTCCCTCACACCGTAGGCTATGTGCTTACAGAAGAGTTTGGTATTCCACACGGAAAAGCCTGCACAGCTTTTATGCCATTGCTTCTTCAAAATGCCAAGGAAGCTGATCAAGAAAAATTTCATCTTTTCTTAAAATATGTAGGTGCAAATGAAGTTGATTTGATAAGCACAATCAAAGAGCTTACAAATGTTAAAATAGATGCTACAGACGAGGAAATCGAAAAATGGTGCTCCCGTTGGAAAGACGGCAACAAAAACTTCGATAACAGCCCCGGTGGATTCGACTACAAACGAGCTGAGAACGCTATAAGAAATCTGAGATAAAATTTATTCCCCATTGAAGAAAATAGTTTTCTTCAATGGGGAATCTGTGTTACTTAACCTTTTTACTCAATATACTCGCTACAACAATCGCTGTAACACCCGCTACTAATTTGCCTATAATAACTGCAACTATATGCTCAGGGTTGTAGGAGAGGGTGAATGCTAAGTGGTCGCCAAAAACGAAGGCGGCGGAAACTGCAAAGGCAAGGTTTATTATTCTGCCTTTTCTGTTCATTCTGTCGGCACTTTCAAGTGTTGCAATGGAGTTTGCAAGTGTTGCAATCAAGCCAACAACAGAGGTATCATCAAGCTCCATTTTTTTACCTAATGCAGATAAAGGCTTTTTAAGGAGCTTTGAAATTATTGTAATAAGTGGGAATGTACCTGCAAGAGTAATGCAGATTGTGAAAACTGTAGCGGCGCTCTCCATAAGCGGTGCGGTGTTTTCAATAAGTGTTTTGCCTGTAAGTGTTTGGAAAATACCAAGCGCAAGACCGCAGGTTATAAGGATTGAAATGATTTTGCCGAATCCTGAAAATATTTTTATAGTGATTTTGGGGAATTTTAAAAGTCCGATTATGATTATAACAGATATAAGAATTGCAGGCAGAAGATTTATGAGCACAGTAAGTGGCGAAATGCCCATTACAAGACCTGAAACGAAGCAACCAACAGGAATTGTGCTTATACCACACAAAAGACCTAAAAGTACATCGTTGTGGTTTTTCTCTTTAGCAGACCTTAATGCCACAGGAATTGTAAATGAAATGGTAGCACCCAGCATAGAAGCAACACAAAGCCCGTGAAAAGCACCTAAAAGAGAATCAGTTGCAATAGAATCTGCAAGGGCAGCACCGCCCATATCGTTTGCTATGAGTATGCCTGCAAGTGCAGAAGCATCAAAGCCTATAGCGTTTGCTACAGGTGTTATTATAGGTATGAGCAAGTCTGCCAATGCAGGCGCAATTGTCATCATACCAAGCATAGAAAGTGAAAGGGGACCTAATGTATGTAAGCCTTTTTCAAATTCATCACCTAATTTAAGGCGGTTACCCAATATTTTATCTAAAGCACC
>CAJGCL010000147.1 GCA_904501675.1 Clostridiaceae bacterium | reverse complement strand
CCCTAAATTGGCTCAGATTATAATTAGTCAGTATGGTGGTCCCGACGGCGAGCTTGGAGCAAGCCTCAGATACCTTTCTCAGCGTTTTGCAATGCCATACTCTGAGTTAAAAGGCCTTTTGACAGATATAGGTACATCAGTAACTTTATTGTCATTTTGGGCATTTTTTGCCTGTTTTTTTCGTTTTTTGGGCTTAATTCCCCCTTCCGTTTCACAGGTATCCACATCAGTTACTAGTGGCATTTTCTCACTAGGTTTCTGATTCTTATTTTTGGTAGCTGACTCGATTGCAAACTTCCACTTTCCGGGAATCAGCTTTAATTTCACCTCAATCACCTTGTTTTTGTGAATAACCATTTCTTCAAGAATTGTTTTTATAAATTCATCAGATATTTCACTGCTTTTGATAAAATCATCAGCATATTTCAGGCATTCATTAACAACTGTTTTAAACTCTTTTTTCTCAAACTTATACCTACTGAGTTCTCCCAATGCTTCTTCCTGATGCTCAATTTCTCGGTCCATACTCAGAGCTTTTTCTTTAAATTCATCCTTCGTTATGCACTCATCAAGATACAAATCAACCAATGCATTTCTTTTTTCTTTCAACGAATCAAGACTTGCTTTTTTAGTTTCATAGTCCTCAAGTCCGTCCATACTGAACACTTCAGAAAGTTGAGTTTTCATAGTTCTGAGAATGGACTCGGAATTGATTTGAAGCATCTCAATAATACTCTGCATAATCAGTTTCAAATCTTTGTCCGAAATAGGTTTGCAGTCACAGCCCACCTCTTTACCACTTGAAATATCAATTCTTTTTCTTTTACCATATTTCTTTTTGTTGTAGCATTCCCAGAACTTATATCGATTTCCGCTTGCTAACTTTTTATCATGATACACAAAGTTATGACCGCACTCGGCACATCTGATTTTCCCTGAGAAACAGTATCGTCTTCCAAGCTTAGCAAGTTTGTCTTCCGAGGGCGAACGCTTTGCCATTTCAATCTGAGCCATTTCAAAAAGTTCACGGGTGATAATAGGTTCATGATGATTTCTTATAATTATAAAATCTTCCTGACCCTTGTTTGTCACCTTTTCGTGAGTGAGATAGTTTGGCGTAATGGTTTTCTTCTGAATCAGGTCTCCGCAATACTTTTCGTTTCTCAGTATCCTGAGTATTACGGTGTTAGTCCATTCCGAATGATTGAAGCTTGGTATGCCCTCTTCACGAAGCTCTCTTGCAATGGTGGATGTACCTTTTTGCTCAATCACATATTTATGGAATATTTTCTGAACAACCTTTGCACCGTCTTTATCCACATAAAGCTTACCTTCGCGAACATTATATCCTAACATATTCCGTCCGAACACAACACCTTGCTCCATTCGTCTTTTCTGACCCCACTTAACTCGTTCAGATGTTTTTCTGCTTTCTTCCTGAGCAATGGAAGCCATAATTGTAAGGCGAAGCTCTGCATCAGGGTCAAGGGTAAACAGGTTATCGTTTGCAAACATAACCCCTACTCCGTACTCCTTAAGCTGACGAGTATAGTAAATACTATCAAGAGTGTTTCTTGCAAAACGGCTTATCTCTTTTGTGATAATAAGGTCGAACTTTTTCAGTTGAGCATCAACCATCATTCTGTTAAATGCTTTTCTTTTTTTAGTGCTTGTTCCCGATAAGCCTTCATCAACATACACATCATAAAGCTCCCACATAGGATTTCGTTCTATGTATTCCGTGAAATATTTTTGCTGACTTTCAAGGGAGTTTGCCTGGTCATCCTTGTCGGTTGACACTCGGCAATACACAGCAACACTCAAAATTCTATCGGATGTAAAATTCATTTTTTCATCTCCTTTTCAATTTATTAAATATATACAGTTGGCAGTAGCTTTCACTACTGCCAACCCAACAATACCACAGGAATCTTCACATATCCATTCACCATAATCACCAATATTTACGGTTCATATTTTCCAGATATTTTAACTGCTCGAAGGATATTTTTCCTGCATTGAAGAGGGATTGGTATATGGATAAAAGCATTGCTTTTTCATACTCTTTCTTACCCTCGTTATCTAATGTAAATTCTGTTCGTTCCAAGCGAACTATCTTGGTATTACTCAATCCCTCTTCACCACCTTTAATTTATATGTTTTTAATTAAGAAATAAGTAGTTACCAAAATACATTATGTTTTTAATACTCATCATCGAATATGAAATCGTCATCATCAAAATAATCATCTTCATACGATTTCTTTTTATATTCGTAATCTTTAAGTATTTCTTCCATGTTTACTCTGCCTTTGGTATGGTAAACATTTCTGATTGAGTCTTTACGAATCTTTTCAATATCAACCTCATCCTCGCCAAGAATTCTTGCAACAACTCTCATTAACATTTCAAGTTGAACTGCATATCTGAAGAATCCCTGTGAAATTCTTTTTGAATTTTCTTTACCATTCTTGTTGATTTCATAAGCTAATCTTCTCGAAATAGCTGTTGCATTTTCCTGAAGAGCTCTGTCTGCAGCAAGATTTTCAGCTGCTATTTTAAAGAAATCGCTTCTTGAAGAATAATTATATTTCTTAATTATTCCATCAATATACTTAATGAAATCCTTATCAAGATACAGGCTGATTCTGTCTTTGTCTTTACCAATCATAGCTACACCTCCTTTCTGTTTTATTGATTACACAATTCACGGCGCCGATTTAACACTTTGTAAATCCCGTAACATCGGCATTTACAGCCATTTTCTCGGTTTTTATGCTCCTTATAGTGACACAATCGCTACTGTCAATGGCGCCAATGTCTGTAGTGACACAAAATGCCCACAACCCTCGTAGAATCGGGCTTTTTCGGTCGGCGTCGCCGTCCGAAGTGGTCGCAAAGTGGCAAATTTGCCACCATGCTTATTCCTGCTACTTTTATCCTACCAAAACCTATCTCAAAAAGTCTGAAGTCACACAAAAACCACCTCCTCGCTGACCTCAGTTTTAGGCTTTATTTCTATGTAGGAAATACCTAAAAGTCTGCAACCGCTTGTCCGACGATTCTGGAAATACACATTTGCTTTCTCAAGCTCGTGACGGTATTTATTCATCATCTGCTTGAGAGTTTTTGCAGTAATTTCCCGACCTGAATGCTTGCAGAACTCTTCACAGAATGTTGTGTTCGTTCCGTTAAAGCTTCCTATGGCTTTCATGAAATCAACCAAGTCAAACATAATTTTCGGCAAAGAATATTCGGGTTGTTGAAGACTATCTCCCACCAACTCCCACTTGCATTCTTCTTTGTTAAACCTCAACTCCAGGTCACGGGTTTCGATATCTCTGCCCGTACATTTCAGTTTTGCACTGCCTTCACCTCTGTCGCTTCTATCAAGAATGTACAT
>CAJGCL010000146.1 GCA_904501675.1 Clostridiaceae bacterium | reverse complement strand
TCATCACTTGCCTGCTCATTTTTGGGAAGAACGCCAACAGTAAAAATGTGTTCGTCTTCACCGAATTGTTTAATCTTAATGGTGAAAATACCGTTTTTCTCTGAAGCAAAGCTTAAAATGCTATAAGGAGAATTATAATCAAATGTAACATAACCCCATTTATTAAATCCTGTTTGCTCACTTTTAATCGAAACTATCGCCTTATTACCGCTTAAGCTATCGTCAAGACACTCAAGAAGAACATTTATTTTTTCGTTAGGTTCAAAAAGGTTGTCGTCACCCACTACACCAAAACGCAAAAGCTCGCTTTCACCATTTATGTAATATTCATGGGTTTCCTCAATATTTGAAGCATTTATTTTATTGTTGTGAAGAATGATGCCAAAAACTATACCAATTACTAACAAAACAGCAATTATAATCAATATAATTTTCAAGATAGTTTTTTTCATAATCATACCTCGATAAATTCTTATTTGTCCAATTTTAAATTTACAGCAGGATTATTCATAACCGTTTATATCTTTATAGACTCGGACATAATCTATCAGCCATTCAATTGGATATTTATTTTCGGGTTCATCCCAACCGCTGAAATCTGAGTTAATATACATAGATAGAATCATACACATTCTGTATTGGGGTGATTCTTCGGTCTGTGCCACTTCTTTTCCGTCCACATAAAAGGTTATCCCTTCAGGTCTCCAGTCCATTGCATAAGTGTGGAACTCGTCAACATATTTTTTTGAGAAGCCCTTAAGGTTAACCTCGCTTGACCATTCATTGAGATTCGGATCATCCCAGGCATGAACCTTTGGGTGAAATACTCCCGGGTTATCAAAGAATGTTTCTAATACATCAATTTCACCATTCTGCTTTGTCTTCGTACCTTCAGGAGTGTTGTCATCCTCTGTTCCAATAAGCCACCAGGCTGCATATCCCCCGCCCTTGGTGTCGGGCATTTTCATTCGTATCTCAAAATAACCATACTGAGTGGCATAGCCTTCGAAGGGCTCTACCTCCATCTGTTGAGCACCACCGGGATGCAAATTATTCTTCTCCCATGTCTGAATACCATTAGCTATCCACAAAAGGTTATCAGGATCTACCGAACCCGGCTGACCGCCAAAGTAATCTGGAGAATCTTTTGTAATATACAGATTCAAGCAACCATCTTCAACCTTATATCTTGCAGATGAACCTGCTGTGTTGGTGGTACAGTGTGGTAGATACTGCGCCAACCAGTATTCTTCATCTAATTTGCCATCATTAAATTCGGTGCTGAAATCAAGAACATATCCATCCTTTTCAGGAGCTCCATTCTCAAGGTCGCTTTCTTCTGCAGAGTTCACACCACAGCCACCTAATAAGGTTACGACTAACATAGTTAATGCAAGAAAGAAAGATATTTTCTTTCTATTCATAGTTTACCATCCTCTAAAAATTTTCTTAATCATCTCTCATTAACGGAATCGATCATCATTCAGTGTAAAGTGTTATAGGACCATACAATCCGCCTGAGAGAAAATCTTTTGCATATTCAATTTCAACGTCAAAATACTCAGACAATTGTTCTGTTTTCCACCTTTTAAAATAATCTGTATGAACATACCAGTTTGCTGATGTATTTGTAACGACTATTTTAAGTGTATTATTAACGCTTAGCACACCTTCAGGTATTTTAAACTTGTATGGTGGTGCTAAACTTACGCCAAGGGAATTTCCATTAAGATATGCTGATGCTACAAAATGTACATCACCTAAATCAAGCTCCCCTTTTTTCCCTGTTTTCTCAATTGGAAGTATAAAGCTTGTTTCATAAACACCGCTACCGGAATAAGCACTTCCAACTAATGAAGACCAATCACCAAGTTGTGTGGAAACTGCATTTTCTGAATATTTAATATTGCCAAATCCGTTTTCATCACAAACGAGTTCTGTTTCTTTTTTGAATGTAAAGTCACTGGTAATATTAAATTCATCTTTAATATGGTTTTGGTTTTCTGCTTTAAAAACATCATCAGTTAATAAAACAACAGCAGTTTCGCCTATGGCAAGAGGAATATTAAGAACACTATTTTCAGCTTCCATGTGTTGCAGCTCACCATTGGTTAAGTCAAGCAAATAGCCCTTTGCTAATGGTAAGTGAATACAATAATCCCCCTTCTCGCCTGTTTCTCTGAAGAGGATTAATAAATCACCGTTTTCAATTTTTCTGTGCATAGCACGTAAGCCATTACCATCTGCTTTTACTACTGGCGTGAGATTTGAAAGCTCGTGTGAAACACAACCACCGCATTTCATAAAATTATCTAATGCAATTCGTGTTGCTTCGGGAATGTATGAATCCTTAGGAACAATTATATGCTTATATTTCGCACTACCAAAGCACATATATCCATCATCTGTAATTTCGGACATTTGCAAAACATCGTCATCTACAATATCAAAATCAATTAACTTATTTTCAAGAGTTCTTCCGAGAGTGTCAAACTCTTTTGCCAGTTTTTCTGCTTTCATTCTTTCCTGAAAATCTGATGCAGGATAATAAAGAGCAGTATCATATACACGCTCACCAAGAGCGCTTATGTAAGATAATCTTTCCGTGTATTGGTTAAAGTGATTAAGATACTGGCAGAAGGGTTGTTTTTCTGTGAATACGGGCAACTCCTGAGCGAGAAGCTGACCGCTTCTGCCAAGCGGGAAATTAAAGGGATTAAAAATATTAATTCCTCGCACTGCCCCGTACCCTACTGTATAACGCATTACATCATAAGTAACACTTGCGCCTGCTACGCCAAAAATTTCACTTAATGCAAGCCTTGTGCCATTCTGCGCTGCAGCAGATGAAGCATATCGCGGAAAAAATCCGTTATATGCATTAAAATCATCTTTATTAGTAATTTTATTTTCAAGGTAAATCTGACGCCATATAAAATCAACCCCAGGAATATCAAAACACCTGAGAGCTCGCATAAGATTGAAATTAAAACCGCCATTCATACAGCCATCGGGACTATGGTCAACATCAAGATGTCCGGTAAAAGCAACACCTTTTTCATTTGCCCATTTTTTGCAAGGTAAAAGAAAATTATCGCAAAAGGTTCTACTGCATAAATCATACCATTGACGCAATATGTGAGCGTTTTCTTCTGTAGGAGCTTCTTCGCCCTCGATTAACGGAATATATGGCAATATTGATTCACCATATGTTTCTTCATATCTGTCTTGTAGCTCTTTGTTGGAAATAGCAAACGGTGCTTTGGGTTCATCGGTGAATACTGCAGTAATATAATTTTTGAAATCTTCACCTATTGCAGAAGCATATTTTTCGTGAGTAATTTCTATAAAATATTCTGTTGCTTTTTTGTTGAGCAAATCAGGATACCTTGAATTTTTAACTGAAAGTTCAGGGTGAGATTTCGTAACTTT
>CAJGCL010000145.1 GCA_904501675.1 Clostridiaceae bacterium | reverse complement strand
TATTTTCAAAGCAAAATTCAACACAAATGAATCTTTGTTTACTCTTATGATGAACTATATTGCTACAGGTCTTGTTTCCTTGTGTATCACAATCTGGGTGAAATCAGGCTCAGGTGTTTTAGCACCAATCGCTTACGGTAATATTCCTGAAATAGGTAACAAATATTTATTACCCATCATTTTGTTTGTGGTAATTACAGTTTTAATGCATATATACCTTCGTTCAGCTAAACACGGTTATGAAATTTCTGTTGTAGGTGAAAGCATCAATACTGCAAAATATGTGGGAATTAAGGTTGATAAGGTTATTATCAGAACAATGATTCTTTCAGGTGCTATTGCAGGTCTTGTAGGCTTTATTCTTGCAGGTTCAATTAACCATACCATCAGTACAGCTTCAGCAAATAATATGGGCTTTACAGGTATTATGGCAACATGGCTTGCTACATTTAATCCATTACTGATTATGCTTACAAGCTTTTTCATCACCTTTATTTCCAAAGGTATGGTTGAGGTCAGAAAAACCTTTATGTTTACAAATGATTCAATATCAAATATAGTTGTAGGTATTGTTTATTTTGCGGTTATTGTCTGCTCATTCTTCATTAATTATAAGCTTGTTTTCAGAAAAAAAGAAAAGGAGGAAATTAAGAAATGATTATTACTTTCTTAATGAGTGCCATTGCAATCGGCACAGTTCTTCTTTTCGGCTGTATCGGTGAAACAATTACAGAAAAAGCCGGTCACTTAAACCTTGGTATTCCGGGAATTATGTGTACAGGCACTGTCGGCGGATGTCTTTTTGTCAGTCTTTATATGAACAGCCTTGAAAATCCCGAAAGTGCATCATGGATTTTGCTGATACTCTCATCACTTTTTGGTGCATTCCTCTTTGCATCTCTCACAGGTGCGATCTATGCCGTTATTACAATTACATTCCGTTGTAATCAGAATATTACAGGTCTTGCAATTACAATTTTCGGTAACGGTCTGACACAGTTTTTAATGCACTCATATGTTGATAAAAGTAATTTTTCCACTGCAGGTAAAATTATTGCTCAAAGCTTGCCTTTCACCGAAAACTCTGACGGTGTAGTGAAAGTATTGTTTGGTCACGGATTTTACGTGTATTTCGCAATATTTATTGCATTGATTGCCACATTTATCTTTAATCGAACAAAGGTTGGTCTTAATCTTCGTGCAATCGGAGAAAACACTGCAACTGCAGATGCTATGGGTGTAAATATAACATTATACAAATATGTTGCCATTTTAGTAGGCAGCGGTATCGCAGGCTTTGGCGGAGTTTTCTACATTATGGACTATGTTAAGGGCAGTTGGGAAAACGCATCAACTATTGAGGCATTCGGTTGGCTCGCTATAGCTCTTGTTATCTTCACATTGTGGAAGCCTAATATCTCAATAATCGGTTCATATCTTTTCGGTGCATTATATATTGCAGCCTTTGTTTTCGGAAACATTTCATTCTCAGAAAGAGAAGTCTTGAAAATGTTACCCTATGTAATTACAATTATCGTTTTAATTGTTACCAGCATGATGAACAAAAAGGAAAATCAGCCACCACAAAATCTCGGTCTTAACTATTTCCGCGAGGACAGATAAGGCTTTATAAAAAACATAAAAACACAGCTATTCAATTTTTTCGAATAGCTGTGTTATTTTTTGTTTTATGGGTAAAAATAGCAACATATACTGATATTTAAGGTGATTTTATGCTTGCTGTTGTTACTGCTATCATTTCAGGCGCTCTGATGAGCATACAAGGGGTTTTTAATGAAGGTGTGACCAAACAGACGTCTATCTGGTTATCCGCCTCATTCGTCCAATTAACAGCCTTTCTCTTCTGCCTTGCCGCTTGGTTTTTCACAGGACGTGAAAGCTCTGTAGGCTCTTTGTTTAAAATAGAAAATAAATATATGCTTTTAGGCGGTATTATAGGTGCTTTGATAACCTATACAGTTATCCGAAGTATGTCGGGACTTGGTCCTGCCCAGGCAGTTATGATAATTGTTACCGCTCAGCTTGTTGTAGCATATCTTATTGAACTTTTTGGTCTCTTTGGAGTAGAAAAAGTTGATTTCCAATGGCAGAAGCTTATCGGAGTTGCAATCTCAATAGGCGGTATTCTTCTGTTCAAATGGGAGGCTAAATAAAAGAAGTAGTTGCTCATGCAACTACTTCTTTTTCTTCATTTTATTGTTGTATCTGTTGTTTCGGGAATTTCTGTTTCTTCAACAACAGGCTCAATATATTTAAACTGAACACCTTTACTATTGAAGTAACTTGAATATTTGCCGTTGACAGCTTTTACGCTATAACAATAGGTTACGCCATTTTCAACATCCATATCAACGAATGATGTTGTGTTTGCACCAACTAAACTTGAAATTTTAACCCACTCGCCATTACTGTTTTTGCGGTAGATATCATAGGTTTTAGCGGCTTTGATCTTATTGAAATTGAGAACTAAGCCTAAATCGCTGATTTCAACATTGAATTTTGCAGGATTCTTAAGAAAAATTGTTGTTATACCATTATTGTTATAACAACCCTTAACCTTACCGTCATACGCTCTGACAGTATAATTATAGGTTTCTGAACAAACTACATTTTTATCTGTGTAACTTAATGTGTTTCCGCCTTTGATTTTGGCTATCTGCTTCCATGAACCTGTTTTGCCTTTTCTGTAAACAATATATCCATCTGCAGAAGAAACCTTTTTCCAACTGATTTTCACACTTGCGGCGAAATTTTTAATAGCTGAAAGTTGAGGTGCACTTATACAAGTTACTTTTTCACCTGCATAGTACTGACTCACTTTTTTACCGTCAACCGCTCTTACCGTATAGGTATATTCAATACCGTTTTTGGCAGTTGCATCAGTATATTTTGTAGATTTATTTATTGTTTTAATTTTTTTCCACGAAGATTTTCCGTTTTTTCTGTATAAATAATATTTATCTGCGCCTTTTACTGCGTTCCATTTAACAACAACACCATTTGCACTGTTTACAGCAGATGCTATCTTAGGAACACCAACATTGGTTTTTTCACCGTAAAGTTTAGGACCTTCATACATTCTTACGGAATACAGAGTCCAACTTTCGCCACCGCAGTGACGATATGTATATGTAGTTTTCTTGCCATTGTGGGCGTTATTATGAGCATAGTCCTGTGAATAACCGTCGCCGTTTGCACCATTGCAGATAACAACATGTTCAAAATCTCCGCAATAATTGCATTTGTAAAAAATAGGGTCACCTTTTTTAAGTTTACCCTTGTTTGCTGACATGCTGATTTTTCCTTTTGTGCCACCGGTAAGTTTCAATTTATAAGCCTTACCATATTCACCTTTGAGTTGATTATACAGGTTAATAACAGTTTCACCATATACATCAACATCACCGGCTTGTAAACACTTTGATGCAAAATCTGCACATAAGCCAACGCCGTTATTCCAGTTCTT
>CAJGCL010000144.1 GCA_904501675.1 Clostridiaceae bacterium | reverse complement strand
TCTGTATCCATCGTATGCGATATATTCTTCAATATTTTCAGGGTCAATAACACCGCAGTTACGAAGAGCAACACGATGCTGTTTTTTATAGAAGTTTGTTTCATTAAGAGGCTTAACTGTATCCTGCTGAACTGTCTCAGAATAAAGAAGTCTCTTAACAATACGACCTTTAAGAAGATGTTCTTCAACGATTTCAGGAATATCTTCAACCTTAACCTCGCTATAGAAGCAACCTTCAGGATAAACAATCATAATTGGGCCTAAAGCGCAAAGACCAAAGCAACCTGTTCTTACAACCTGGATTTCTTCAGAAAGACCATGCTCTGCAATATTTGCGTTTAAAGCATCAATAATTTCGCCACTGTGGCTAGAGGTACAACCGGTACCGCCGCAAACAAGCACATGAGAACGATACATTTTCACTTTCCTCCTTATTCGGTAACAGCGCCAACAGTATATTCCATTACAACCTCACCATTTACAAGGTGGTTTGCAACAACCTTAACTGCCTTCTCTGCTGTCATCTGAACATATGTTACCTTTTCTTTACCTGGTGCATAAACCTCGATAATTGGCTCGTACTGGCACATACCAATACAACCTGTCTGGGTAACACTTACGTTTTTAATATTTCTTTTTTCAAGCTCTTCTGTAAGGGCTTTAAGAACAGGACGTGCGCCTGCTGCAATACCGCAAGTAGCCATACCAACAACAACTCTGATACCATCGTTGCCTTCTGCATCACGAGCAGCAATCTGAGCCTGAGCTTTTTCTTTTATAGCGAGTAACTCTTCAAGTGATTTCATTTCAACAAATCCTTTCGTTATATTTTAAGTAATTCTTCCGTCTGCTCTTTAAGGTGAGATTCTATCCACATCATAACTGATGGTTCGTTAAGAGGAACACCATCAAGTATTACTTTGATTTCAGCGGATGAGAATTTAAACTCTTTATCGTTGACGGAACGGATATATATGAAATCTTTGTCCTCGTTCATTGAGACGATAGTTGATATAGTAGATTCCATATCTCCTACAGGAGTAAAGTCTATACTGTCAGTTTTAAAAAGTGCTTCAACACGTGTGCCAACACCCACCTGAGAAGTTATTTTAAAACTGCCACCCGTTTGCTCCGCTGCCATTTTAAAAAGTGGTATTCCCATACCGACCTTTCTTGTGGTGCGAGTTGTAAAAAACGGATCCTGAACATTAACGACCTGCTCCTCAGTCATTCCCTTGCCGTTATCGTAAATACCTATAAGAAGTTCTTTCTTGATGGTATCTTCTCTGACAATTATTTCAGTAAGAGAAGCGCCTGCGGCAATTGAGTTCTGCGTAATATCGAGAACATTAAGTGATAATTCACGCATATCGCTTATCAGTCCATATATTTAGCAAGGATACCAGGAACATCGTCTGCTGTGATTTTGCCGTAAACTTCACCGTTGATTGTGAAAACAGGAGCAAGACCGCAAGCACCAATACAACGACACTCTTCAAGAGAGAATTTGCCATCTGGTGTGCATTCACCTGGCTGGATACCAAGTATTTCAGAGATTTTGTCTGTAAGCTGCTGTGAGCCTTTAACATAGCAAGCTGTTCCAAGGCAAACAGAAATGTCATATTCACCCTTTGGTGAAAGTGAGAACTGTGCATAGAATGTTGCAACGCCGTAAACCTTTTCAAGCGGTACATCCATACCCTCCGCAATCATAACCTGCACTTCTCGTGGGAGATAGCCATAAATACCCTGAGCCTCCTGCATAACGTGCATAAGCTGACTCTTATCGCCATTGCATTCTGCGATAACTGCATCAAGCTTAGCCTTCTGCTCTGGAGTACCCTTAAAAGGTATTGTGCTGATTTTCTTGACCATTCAGATTTCCTCCATTCAAAATATGTTATTTTGCAATTTAAAGCAAAAACATTTACTTGTTTTCGGCATAACACCGTATACGCATAATATTACATAATATATCACACATATATCATAAAGTATATCACAATTTCCCTGCCTTTGTCTATAGCAAAATTCGACTTTTTTGGTGTTTTTGATAATTTTTTAACATTTTTCTGTATTGCACAAAACAAGGTGTATTTTTTCTATGCTCTTTTATGATTAAATGTCAATTATATATCCTCGCTATTTAAAGTTTTTATAGCATTTTCTTATCATGTGTGGTACAATTATATACAGTATATTGACTCTTGTCAGGAGGAAACTTTATGAAAATAAGTGAAATTAAATCCATACTCAATGCTGAGCTTATCTGCGGTGAGGAATATCTTGAAAATGAGGTTTTTACTGCATGTGGCAGCGATATGATGAGCGACGTACTCGCATATGTTAAAGAGCAGGCAGTTCTTCTTTCAGGCCTCGTTAACCCTCAGGTTGTAAGAACTGCAGAAATGATGGATATGAAATGTATTGTTTTTGTTCGTGGCAAACACCCTGACATAGATATGATTGACCTTGCTGTTGAAAGAGATATCGTGCTTTTAGGCACACGTCTTGAAATGTTCACTGCTTGTGGTCTTCTTTATAAAAATGGCCTTAAAGGAGGCAGCGGAATATAATGGAGCCCCTCAGATTACATTATGAAGTTAGCGGAACTGACTTCACCTGCGCGGGCGAAGCCTCCGGCAAAATCAAAAAAGCTTTAAAGGAAATCGGCTTCAGTGCTGCCCTTACAAGAAAAGTTGCAATTGCCGTATATGAAGGCGAAATCAACATGGTTATTCACGGCGGTGGTGGTGTGATAGATGCAGAAATCACACCTGAATGCATTTCAATTATTCTTGCAGACCAAGGACCAGGTATTCCTGATATTGCTCTCGCTATGCAGGAAGGTTATTCTACCGCACCTGAAAACGTGCGCCAGTTAGGCTTTGGCGCAGGTATGGGTTTGCCTAACATAAAAAAATACACCGACGAAATGATTATTGAATCCGAAGTCGGCAAAGGCACTACCATAAAATTAAAAGTTTTCCCTGAATAATAAAAGCTTAATTTTTAGCGCATATATTTATGCGCGGAAAGGAGTTTTTATGGATACATACTTCCATTCAGTACGCCTCGACAAGGATAAATGCCGCGGCTGTACCAACTGCATAAAACGTTGTCCTACTCAGGCAATCCGTGTTCGCGCAGGCAAAGCCATAATTGTTAAAGAGCGTTGCATTGACTGTGGTGAATGTATACGCGTTTGTCCTCACCATGCAAAAATCGCATCAAGCGATTCTCTTGACAAAATCAAAGATTTTAAATATACTGTAGCACTCCCCGCACCTGCTTTATACGGGCAGTTCAATAACCTTGACGATGTTAATATTATTCTTAATGCTTTGCCGAAATTAGGGTTTGACTCTGTGTTTGAGGTATCAATAGCAGCACAGTTAATTTCAGAAGCAACAAGGATTTTTATGGAAACACAAAGTCCTATAAAGCCTGTTATTTCTTCTGCTTGCCCTGCGATTGTTCGTCTTATAAAGGTCTGCTT
>CAJGCL010000143.1 GCA_904501675.1 Clostridiaceae bacterium | reverse complement strand
TTGCGGCAAATATCTTGATGAAGCAGAGCAGAAAATAACAAAACTTTTAGGTGAACAGTAATGCATAGCAAAATACAGGATTTTTCAATGCTCCTTGAAGATAATCTTTATAAATATTTTGATGGTTATTTCGAAGAATATAAGGTGCTTTTTGACTCGATGAAATATAGTGTGAAAAATGGCGGTAAGCGTGTAAGACCATTGCTTACCTTGCTTTTCTGCGACGCTTGTGGTGGTAATATAAAAGCAGCGCTTCCTATGGCAGAAGCAGTAGAGTATATTCACACATATTCTCTTATTCACGATGATTTACCTTGTATGGATAACGATGATTTCCGTAGGGGAAAGCCTTCAAACCACAAGGTTTATGGCGAAGCAATGGCGCTCCTTGCAGGTGATGGGCTTTTAACAGCAGCTTTTGAACGTATCGCTGTGTGGGGGCAGGCAGGTCTTTACAGCGCAGAAACAGCAGTCAGAGCGATTACTGAACTTTCTGGATATGCAGGTAGTCGTGGTATGATAGGTGGTCAGGTTATTGATATCCAGAATGAAAACAAGCCTGATATCAGTTTCGATACACTTAAGCTTCTCGATAATTTAAAAACAGGGGCTCTTATAGAAGCTGCTTGCGCTTTGGGATGTATTGCCGCGGGCGCAGATGAAGAAAAAATTCTTTCCGCTAAACGTTTTGCATCAGGAATTGGCCTTGCTTTTCAGATAAAAGACGATATTCTTGATGTAACAGGTTCTCTTGAAAAATTAGGTAAGATGGTGGGAAGCGATATTGAAAACGGTAAAACTACCTATGTTACACTTTTAGGTGTTGAGAAATGTCAGCAGATGGTTGACGAGCTGACAAATGAAGCTATGAAAGAGCTTGAATCTTTTGATAATAACGAAGCATTGAAAGAATATGCAGAATATCTTGCAAAAAGAGATTATTGATATGAATCACGAAATTTTAAGGGGAATAAAAACTCCCGGAGATGTCAAGAAAATAGACGAAAAAATGCTTCCTTTGCTTGCAGAGGAGGTAAGGGATACTATTATCTCCACTGTATCAAAAACAGGTGGGCATCTTGCATCTAATCTTGGTGCGGTTGAACTTACAATTGCAATTCATAAGGTTTTTAATTCTCCCGATGATAAAATAATATGGGATGTAGGCCATCAGGTTTATACCCATAAATTGCTTACTGGCAGGTATGAAGAATTCGCTACTCTCCGTCAGGAAGGTGGCATATCAGGATTTTCAAGACCTAACGAAAGTGAACATGATATTGTTTACAGTGGCCATAGTAGTGTATCTATTTCAACTGCTTTAGGTATAGCTGCAGCTAATAAAGTTAATGGTAAAAAAGACTATGCCGTAGCAGTTATTGGTGATGGCGCTCTTACAGGCGGTCTTGTGTATGAGGCGCTTAATAACGCGGGTAGAATGAAAGATGCTCGCCTTATAATAATCCTTAACGATAACGGAATGTCTATTTCCAAAAATGTAGGACACCTTGCAAAAAGGCTTGCTAAGATGCGTTCAAGGTCTGGTTACTATAAGCTTAAAGCAGTAACTGAAAAGATTGTTTCTAAAATACCTTTCGTTGGCAAAAAAATAGCTGATGAAATATTTAGGATTAAAACTAATGTAAAAAATATGATGTACCAGAGTAATTTCTTTGAGGATATGGGCGTTACATATATGGGACCTATTGACGGACATGATATTCCTCAATTGTGCAATGCTCTTGAGGGTGCAAAAATTATTGATGGTCCGGTTCTTGTTCATGTTAATACAGTTAAAGGTAAAGGCTATGAGCCTGCAGAGAATAATCCGTCTGATTTCCATGGAGTTCCTGCTTTTGATTACGTAGATGGTGCCTTGCCTGAACCGAAAGAGAATTTTTCGGAGCATTTTGGTGAGTTTTTGTTTAATCAGGCAGCAAAGGATAAACGAATCTGCGCTATAACTGCAGCAATGTCTTTGGGCACAGGCCTTAAAAAGTTTTCCGAGAAATATCCCGATAGATTTTTTGATGTAGGCATTGCAGAGGAACATGCAGTTCCGTTTGCTTTAGGTGTAAGTAAAAGCAATATGGTACCTGTATTTGTTGTTTATTCAACATTTCTTCAAAGATGCTATGACCAGCTTCTTCATGATTGCGCTCTTCAGCAAAGTAAAATGATAATTGCTGTGGACAGAGCAGGTGTTGTCGGTGATGACGGAGAAACTCACAATGGTATATATGATACGGCATTCTTTAACGGAATTCCTAATATAACAGTATATTCTCCAACATATTATGCAGAGCTTAATAACGCTTTTGTTAATGCGCTTTATCATGTTGAGGGTCCATGTGTTATAAGATATCCGAGAGGCGCAGAACCTGAAATGCCCGAGGATTATGTTTGTAGTGGTAATTCCTTTGATGTTTTTGGTGATGAAAACGCAGAAATTGCCATAGTAACCTACGGAAGAATTTTTGGCGAAAGCTATAAAGCATATAAAAGACTTAAATCAGAAGGCATAAATCTCAAAATAATAAAGCTTAATGTAGTTGTGCCCATTCCCGAAGAAGCCATAAATGCTATTCGTAATGTAAGAAAGGTGTTTATGTTTGAGGAAGGCGTCAAAAGCGGTGGCGTAGGTGAAAGTTTCGCAAGCGTTATGCTTGAAAATAAACTTGATCCTGAATTTTATTTAACTGCATTCCCTGATTGCTTTGTTAAGCAGGGTAAAACAGAATCAATATTCAAGCAATATAAGCTTGATTGCGATGGTATGATTTCTACCGTTAAGGAGAATTTATGAGTGATAAAAAACGACTTGATATAGCTCTCTATGAGCAAGGTTTTGCAGAAAGTAGAGAAAAAGCCAAAGCCTTGATTATGTCAGGTATTGTATATGTAAATGACCAGAAAGAAATAAAGGCAGGCAGAGATATTAAGCCTGACGATATTATTGAAGTTAGGGGAGCTACCCTTAAATATGTAAGTCGCGGTGGACTTAAGCTTGAAAAGGCTATGCAAAGCTTTCCTATAGAATTAACAGATTGTGTTTGTATGGATATCGGTGCTTCAACAGGCGGTTTTACCGATTGTATGCTTCAGAATGGCGCCCAAAAAGTATATTCAATAGATGTTGGATATGGTCAGCTTGCGTGGAAATTGCGTAGTGATGATAGGGTAGTTAACCTGGAAAGAACAAATTTCAGGTATGTAACCCGTGAACAGGTGCCCGATGAGGTGGATTTTGCTTCTGTCGATGTTTCTTTTATTTCATTGAAGCTTATTCTTCCTGTTATGTACGAGCTTTTAAAAGCAGATGGTGAGGCTGTTTGTCTTATAAAGCCACAATTCGAAGCGGGAAGAGAAAATGTAGGAAAAAAAGGTGTTGTAAGAGACCCTGCAGTTCATGAAAGCGTTATAAAAACAATAGCTGAATTTGCTGTTTCTCAAAAATTTCAGGTTTTAGGATTGGAGCATTCTCCTGTAAAAGGTCCTGAAGGTAATATAGAGTACCTTATGTATATAAAAAAATGTCAGGAAGAACACGATTCTTCTGAGATTATAGCAACTGCAGGCGAGCTCGTTGCCCGTTCTCATCAGGTGCTTGATAAATGAGGTGTTTTTTTGAAGTTTTATATAATTCCTAATATGACAAGAGAAAACGCCTTTAGTGTAACAGTAAGGCTTCTTGAAGAGATTAAAAGACTCGATGGTTGTGCGTTTATA
>CAJGCL010000142.1 GCA_904501675.1 Clostridiaceae bacterium | reverse complement strand
TGATTGCAAGGTGTTTTTTTATTAACTCTGAGCTACACCAATTTGTTACCCTCTCGGAGTATCCATATACACCATCGGGGTAACAAATCGTCTTCTGCATCAAAATTCTTTCGTTTTTCAAAAATTATATTAGCCACAGAAGATAAAAGCAACTAACACCTTGCAGTCAACTATGATTGTAAGGCGTTTTTTTATTAACTCTGAGCTACACCAATTTGTTACCCTCTCGGAGTATCCATATACACCATCGGGGTAACAAATCGTCTTCTGCATCAAAATTCTTTCGTTTTTCAAAAATTATATTTGCCACAGAAGATAAAAGCAACTAACACCTTGCAGTCAACTATGATTGCAAGGTAGTTTTATTTTCTGCTATTTTATGATAAAATTATTTCAATAAACTTGTAACACATTTAACTTTTGTGTGTCTAACATATGACCGGTCAGAAAACGGTGTGAAAGGGGTGTTTTAAAATGGATGATATTGAACTTATTTATCGTGAATATTACCCATACGTAAAAAACTACGCCCGTTCACTTTGCTTTGATGAAAACATCGCAGAGGATATTGCCCAGGAAACGTTTTACAAGGCAATAAATAACTACGCTAAATTCAATCATCAATGCAAAATTGAAACCTGGCTTTGCAGAATTGCCCACAATATTTTTGTTAATACAAAAAGACGGAAGCCTACAGAAAATATTGACAGCATACTGAATCTGACATCTGACTGCAACATAGAAGAAAGTATTATAAAGAATGACAATATAAAAATCATTCTTAAATACACTACAGAGCTCCCCTCACCCTACAAAGAAGTTTTCTATATGAAAACATTGGGAGATTTACCTTATAACGTAATTGCAGACGTTTTCGGTAAAACAGAAAGCTGGGTAAGAGTTACATACCACAGAGCAAAGCAGCAAATATTGGAAAGGATGACGGATAATGAATAAACTAAGTTGCGGAATTATAAAAGATTTACTTCCTCTTTATGTGGATAATGTTTGTAGTGAAGAATCAAAAACAATAATTGAAGAGCATATTGCAGACTGCCCTATATGTGAAGCAGAGCTTATGAACTTGCAAAGCTCACCTGATGTTAAAACCGAAATCAACACAGACATAAACAAAGCCGTTGAAAATGCAGGAAAAAGAATAAAAAAAGGCAAGAAAAAAGCGGTTGTTAAAGCTCTTTCAATTACAATGGCAGTGTTTCTTGTTGTAAGTATATTTGCATATTTGGTTGTGCCTATAAAGGCTGCGTACCACAGCTATTGCAACGACGGATATTTGTATTCTCTTTGCAGTATGATTGATATAGAAGTATCAAATAAGCAAAGCACTAATTACCAGGGTAAATACGCTGATATTTACATACCTGCCTCTCTCGGTAAATACACCGCAACAGAAATTGAAACCGGAAACAAAATTGCTTTTGAAGACGGAAAAGAGCTTTATATCACATATGTGCCTACAGACAAAAACAACATAAAAAGCTTTTATGAGGAAAACGGTATATTTGGTATCAGTAACGGAGGATACAGATTCCCGTATTTCAACCCTATAATAAAAAAAGGTGTTGAATATATGGGTATTGACCCTGATACTATGGGACACGACAACAAGCTGTACTCAACTCTCCTTCACGCAAGAGAAACCGAAAGCTGGACAGACCACAGAGTTCCTTTAAACCCTAAGGAATTTGCTATGTGGTACACCTACTTTGCTTTATTTACCAATATTATGCCATATGGCTCTCCCGGCATAAATTACTACATCCACGCAGAAAACGATAGCTTGCGAGGTTGGGGATGGTCAGGCTTCCATGAAGACATAGGAAACAGATACATCATAAGCCTACAGCCCAAAGATGATATATACTGTAGCTACAGCTTCATCTTTGCAGGCTTTCAAAGAGAAGATATGGTAGAAATTGCTGAATCAATAGTTTTGAAATAAAAAAGGACGCCACCATTCAAATCTATAAATGAATGGTGGCAATAATTTTTATAAAGTTTTTAAGTAGTTGATACTCATTTCTGCGCATTCAATAGGAGCTTTGCCCATTGAAGGATCGTCCTGCTCAACAACTACCCAGCCTGCACCTGCTTTTTCTGCAGAAGCAAGAATCTTTTTCCAATCCTGGCAGCCGTAGCCAACAGGACGGAATTCGAAGGTGTTTTCGTTCTGAGCTGATTCATCTTCCTCAATGCCGATAAGCTTGTAAAGAGGTCCGTTACCCTTCTGACCCGCAAAGTCCTTAAGGTGAACGATTGGTGCTCTGCCTGAATATTTTTCAACATATGCTGCAGGCTCCTCGCCACCAACATTTACCCAACATGTATCAAGCTCTGTTTTGAGTAAATCTGCAGAAATTGTGTTGTAAAGAATATCGAGAGCATATTCACCATCGATTTTAAGGAATTCAAAATCGTGGTTGTGGTAGAGGAGCTGTAGACCCATAGCTTTAGCTGCGGCACCAATTTTGCCGATACCTTCAACTGTAGCTGACCAACCCTCTGTACCCGGACGGCACTCCTCTGTAAGATACGGAACTACAACATATTTACAACCCATATCTCTATAATCCTGAAGAACTGCCTCAGGATTTTCAAGCATATCATAATATGGCACGTGAGCAGAAACAGGAACGATGCCTATTTCATCGCAGATTGCCTTAACCTCAACACCTGTTCTGCCGAAGAGACCCGCAAACTCTACGCCCTCGTAGCCTAATTCTTTAACTTTTTTAATTGTGCCTACAAAGTCTTTTTCCATATCATCGCGTACAGAATAAAGCTGAATAGCAATTGGTAATTTCATAATGATTCTCCTTTGAAGAAAATTTACTATTACATTTTACTCTAATCTTCCTTATAATTCAAGCCTTTTTGTTGACAATAGTGCTCTTAAAGTTGTATATTATAATATATCAAAAAGTGAGGTTTTCCCTATGAAATATGTTGTTGTTTTGTATGACGGAATGGCAGACTACCCTGTTCCTGCCTTAAATGGCAAAACTCCTATGGAGTTAGCACACAAGCCAAACCTTGACAAGCTTGCAAGAAATGGTGAGGTAGGTCTTGTAAAAACTGTTGGTGAAGGCTTGAAGCCAGGCAGTGATATTGCAAATATGAGCGTGCTCGGCTATAATCCACACGAATGCTATACAGGCAGAAGCCCCCTCGAAGCTGTCAGCATTGGTGTTGATATGAAGGATGATGATATTATCTTCCGTACAAACCTTGTTACTCTTTCAGATGAAGAAAACTACGAAGACAAAACAATGGTTGACTACAGCGCGGGCGATATTTCAACCGAGGAAGCTCGTGAAATAATAAAGAGTGTTGAAGAGCATTTCGGCAACGATATTTATAAATTCTATGGTGGCGTTGCATACAGACATTGCCTTGTATGGCATGGTGGTACGCTCGATTTAGGTAAAATGACTCCTCCACACGATATTTCGGGCAAGGTAATCGGCGAGCATCTTTCAAATAGCCAAAACGCAAAAGAGCTTATTGCTATGATGAAGGAAAGCTACGATTTTCTTATGGAGCATCCTGTAAATAAAAAGAGAATCGCAGCAGGTGAACGCCCTGCAAACTCAATATGGCTCTGGGGTGAAGGCACAAAGCCATCTCTTTCAAATTTCAAAGAGAAACACAGCGTTGACGGCTCTATTATTTCTGCAGTTGACCTTCTTAAAGGTATTGCAAAGTGTGCAGGAATGGCAGCGCCCGAGGTTGAAGGTGCAACAGGCTACATAGATACAAACTTCGACGGCAAAGC
>CAJGCL010000141.1 GCA_904501675.1 Clostridiaceae bacterium | reverse complement strand
TGCTTATGGTCGGCGGCTCATCAAGAATTCCCGCAGTTAACGATGCAATCAAGACCTTCCTCGGTAAGGAGCCCTTCAAGGGTATCAACCCCGACGAATGTGTAGCTATGGGTGCTGCTCTTCAGGGCGGTGTTCTTGGCGGTGACGTTAAGGGCCTTCTCCTTCTTGACGTTACTCCTCTTTCACTCGGTATCGAAACAATGGGTGGTATAAACACCAAGGTTATCGAAAGAAATACAACTATCCCAACAAAGAAGAGCCAGGTATTCTCAACTGCAGCAGACAACCAGACATCAGTTGAAATCCATGTTCTTCAGGGCGAAAGAGAATTCGCAAGAGATAACAAAACTCTTGGTATGTTCCACCTTGATGGTATCCTTCCTGCACGTCGCGGTACTCCTCAGATCGAAGTTACATTCGATATTGACGCTAACGGTATCGTTCACGTTTCAGCTAAAGACCTTGGCACAGGTAAAGAGCAGTCAATCTCTATCACTGCTTCATCAAATATGAGCAAGGATGATATTGAAAAGGCTGTTAAGGAAGCTGAGCAGTTTGCAGAGGAAGACAAGAAGCGTAAGGAAGAGGTTGACCTTCGTAACGGCGCAGACCAGATGGTATTTGAATGCGAAAAGCTTCTTGCTGATAACGGCGACAAGTTCGATGAAGCAGACAAAACTGAAATCAACGCAAAGGTAGATGCTCTCAAGGAAGCTCTCAAGGGCACAGATATTGAAGCTATCAAAGCAAAGCAGGAAGACCTTCAGAAGAAATTCTATGAGATTTCTGAAAAACTTTACAAAGCAGCAGGCGGAGCACAGGGCTTTGACCCTAATGCAGCTGCAGGCTTTGATGCAAATGCAGGCGCTCAGGGCGACGGCTACACAGAAGCACCTTTCACAGATGTTGACTAATTAAATTATCAACCAACAAAGACGGTTCTTTTAAAGAGCCGTCTTTGACGGGTATTACTATGCAGAAAATTTTCTGCAAAAAGGATTTTACTTATGGCAGATAAAAGAGATTATTACGAGGTGCTTGGCGTTTCTAAAACCGCTACACCTGACGAAATAAAAAAGGCATACCGCCAGCTTGCTAAAAAATACCATCCTGACCTTAACCCCGACAATAAAGAAGCAGAAGCAAAGTTTAAAGAAGCAAACGAAGCATACGAAATTCTTTCCGATTCTGAAAAGAAAGAAAAATATGACCGTTTCGGCTTTGCAGGCGTTGACCCAAGCTACGGTGCAGGTCAAGGCGGTGGCTTTGGCGGTTTCGGTGGCTTTGGCGACGGAATGGAATTCGATTTAGGCGATATATTCGGTTCCTTCTTCGGCGGTTTCGGTGGCGGTGGAGGCCGTTCCAACCCTAACGCTCCACGCAGAGGCAGCGATATTCAGACAAGTATTTATATCACCTTCGAAGAAGCTGCAAAGGGTTGCAAAAAGACAGTTGAATTCCAAAAAATTGAGCATTGCGACGAATGTGGTGGCTCAGGTGCAGCAAAAGGTACTCAGCCTCAGACTTGCCCCGATTGTAACGGACGCGGTCAGGTAAATGTTCAGCAAAGAACTCCTTTCGGCACAATCAGTACATCAAAAACCTGCCAGCGTTGCGGTGGTAAAGGTACATTTAATCCTAACCCTTGCTCACGTTGTAAGGGCGCAGGCAGAATAAGAAAAACATATAAAAAAGATGTTACAATCCCAGCAGGTATCGACGAAGGTCAGGTATTTACAGTTCGTGGTGAAGGTAACTGCGGTGTAAACGGCGGCCCTGCCGGCGATTTAAGAGTAGGCGTTTCCGTTAAGCCTCATCCGTTCTTTGAAAGAGACGGCTATAATGTATGGTATGATATGAAAATCTCATACATTCAGGCAGTTTTGGGCGATACTCTCAGAGTTCCTACCCTTGATGGTCAGGTTGAATATGAGCTTCCTGCAGGCACTCAGCCCGGCGCAGTTTTCAAGCTCAAAGGCAGAGGTATACCTGTTATAAACTCCTCTCGCAGGGGAGATCAGCTTGTAAGAATTATTGTAGATGTTCCAAAAAACCTTACATCTGCTCAGAAGGATGCCCTTCTTAAATTTAATGAAGCTATGGGCAATAAGGCTGTAACTCCCGAAGAGAAAAAAGGCTTCTTCGGTGGAAAGAAAAAGAAATAAAATAAAACTTTAAAATAACACAAAAATTTTGCGAGGAAAAACATATATTTTTCTATTGCGAAATTTTTGTGTTATACTATAATATAGATGTAAAAATAAATTTAACGGAGGAAGTCAAATGAAAATGTCATTCCGTTGGTACGGCGAAACCGACCCAATTTCTCTCCAGTATATTCGTCAGATTCCAAATATGCGCAGTATTGTAAGCGCAGTTTACGATGTTAAACCGGGCGAGGTATGGCCTGAAGAAAGCATCGAAAAAATGAAAAAGCAGTGTGAGGATAACGGACTTGTATTTGATGTTGTTGAGTCTATCCCTGTTCACGAGGACATCAAGTTAGGCAGAAACAATGTTGATGAGCTTTTGAACGTTTATTGCGAAAACATCCGCCGTTGTGCAAAATATGGCGTTAAGTGCGTAACCTACAACTTTATGCCTGTTTTCGACTGGACTCGTACTCAGCTTGACAAGGAAGCTGCCGATGGCTCTACAAGCCTTGTTATGTATTGGGAACAGATGAAGGGTCTCGACCCTCTTAAAGACGACATTCACCTTCCCGGTTGGGATTCAAGCTACTCTCAGGACGAGGTGCGTGAGCTTATTTCAGCATATGGTGAGCTTGGCGAAGAAGGTCTTTGGGAAAACCTTGAAAAATTCCTTAAAAAGGTTATTCCTGTTGCTGAAGAATGTGGCGTAAGAATGGCAATTCACCCTGATGATCCACCATATCCTATTTTCGGTATTCCAAGAATTATCACATGCGAAGAAAATCTTGACAGAATGCTCAGCATTGTTGATAGCCCTGCAAACTCACTTTGCCTTTGCACAGGCTCTCTCGGTTGCGCCGCATCAAACGATGTTGTTGCAATGATTAAAAAATACAGCGCTATGGACAGAATTGCATTTATGCATATGCGAAACATTCTCATTCTTGACGATGGCAGCTTTGAGGAGCAAGGTCACCTTTCAAGCTGTGGTAGTCTTGATATGTACGAAATTACAAAGGCACTTGTAGAAACAGGCTTTGACGGTTACGTAAGACCTGACCACGGCAGAATGATTTGGGGTGAAACAGGTAAACCAGGCTACGGCCTTTACGACAGAGCTTTAGGCGCTACCTATATCAACGGACTTTTTGAGGCTTGCGAAAAAGCACTCAACAAATAAGGAGGAAAAACAATGAACGCTATTTCCGAAAAAATTATGTCTATCGGCGTTGTGCCGGTTATTAAGCTTAACAACCCTGAAAGAGATGCAGTAGCTCTTGCAGAAGCTCTCGTTAAGGGCGGTGTACCTGTTGCAGAGGTTACATTCCGCGCTGCAGGTGCTGCAAAGGCTATTAAGCTTATGAGCGAAAACGTTCCTGAAATGCTCGTTGGCGCAGGTACTGTTCTTACTACAGAACAGGTAGACGAGGCAATTGAGGCAGGTGCAAAGTTTATTGTTACTCCAGGCCTCGACGAATATATAGTTAAATACTGTCAGGAGAAGAATGTGCCAATCTATGCAGGTTGCACTACTCCTACAGATTATCACACAGCATACAGACTTGGTCTTGATGTTTTAAAATTCTTCCCTGCAGAGCAGTCAGGCGGCCTTGCAAAGATTAAGGCTATGAGCGCTCCGTTCCCAATG
>CAJGCL010000140.1 GCA_904501675.1 Clostridiaceae bacterium | reverse complement strand
TCTTAAAGTTGAGGCAGGCGAAATGCTTGGTATAGTAGGTAAAACAGGCGCAGGTAAAACAACTATCTCAAACCTCATTGCCCGTCTTTATGACCCTAAGGAAGGCGTTGTAAAAATAGACGGTATTGATGTTAAAGACCTTGATTCGAAACAACTCCGCAGCAATATAGGTATTGTTTCTCAGGATATTTTCTTATTTATGGGTACTATTGCAGATAATATCCGCTATGCAAAGCCTGATGCTACTAATGACGAAGTTATTGCAGCAGCAAAAGCCGCATCCGCCCACAATTTTATTTCAAAACTTCCAGATGGATACGAAACATGGGTCGGCTCTGGAGGTCAGGATCTTTCAGGTGGCGAAAGGCAAAGGATTTCAATTGCAAGAACTATTATACAGAATCCAAAAATCCTGATTCTGGACGAAGCTACTGCCGCAATGGATACAGAAACAGAACGCAATATTCAGAATTCCATTTCTCAACTAAAGAACGGCCGAACAACCATAGCTATTGCCCACCGTCTTTCAACTCTCAGGGATGCGGATAAACTTGCGGTAATTGACGATGGCGAATGTATAGAATTTGGCTCATACAGTGAGCTTATGGAAAAGAAGGGCGTTTATTACAACATGTTCAAATTGCAGGAGCAAGCGCTCCGCTTTATAGGAATCGGTGAAGAAAACAAGGAGGAAGAAAATTATGAATGAAACTAAAAAGCTTTCAATAGAATTTTTAGATACTTCCGCATGCACATTTTCATTTAACGAAAACAACTTCCTTATTATGTCCCGGAATGGTGAATCTAAGGGTAGAGTTAAACTTATAAGAGCATACCCTTTTTCATTAACTGAAGAATATATCTGCGTTCATGACCTCGATGATAATGAAATAGGCATAATAAAATCTCTCAGTGAATTAGACGAAGCCTCTAAACAAGCTTGCAGAAAAGAACTTGAAAGCCGTTACTACTGCCCTACTGTTACAACAGTAAAAAACATAAAAGAGCGTATGGGTCATTTCTATTTTGAAACAGTAATTGACGGCAAAGAAAAGAAATTCACTGTAAGAGATATTACAAGAAACTTACGCTATGCCTCAGAAAATACTCTTCTTATTTTTGATATGGACGGTAATCGCTATATCATCCCGGAATTTGAAAAAATCGAAGAAAAAAGCAAGCGACTTCTGGAGCCTTATTTATATTGATTATGGAAAAAATTATTGCTCATTTCGACATATCTCCCCAAGGAGATTATTGCGACGGATACTTGTCCCTTGATGGTCAGGTTATCACAAAACACCTTGGTGGAACAGAAGAAAAATTTAATATTACAAGTATTAAAGAGGCAATTCAATACACAGATGTAGGCTGTGGCAGGTTAGAATTAAAACCAATAGCTGGAGCTGAGGATGGTAGCGATAATATCGCTGCATGCCGTTTTTCAATGAGCTGTGTTGGTGAAATCGGTGAATTCTGCAAGGTTGTAAACCACTTGATTGAAACAGGAGAGCTTCTTGATATAAGCACTACAGACCTGCCTGTTTGCCCCAAATGCCACAGACACTATTTAAGGGGTATGAATATGTGTATGTTCTGCGTGAAAAAAAGCTACGTTTTTTCGCGTGCATTCAAGTACTTCAAGCCATACGCAAAGTCTCTTGTTTTCACAGGTCTTTTAATGGCGTTAGCAAACACTCTTACTGCTATAATGCCGTATTTCAACTCAATTCTTATTGATCACTATCTTGTCCCCTCCGAAACTGTTAACCCTTACTTTGAATCGCGAGTTACAGGTATAGCAGCAATTGCCTCAATTATGGTAGCTTTATATGTTGTTTCCCGTATCATTGTTATATTCAGTAACCGCATCTCAAACAGAATAGGTTCATACTTTGCAAAGGATTTAAGAGAAATTCTGTATTCAAAAATACAAGAGCTTTCTCTTACAACAATGTCTCGCCGTCCCGCAGGTAACCTTATACACCGCGTAACCTCGGATACGGAAAGGGTAAAAGAATTTTTCAATCAGCAAGGAAAATATCTGATTGAACAGGTAATTGTTTTCACAGTTATTCTTATAATTCTTTTCGCGACAAATCCGTTTCTTACTTTAGTTGTGCTGGCGCCTATTCCTCTTGCAGTGTTTATGATGCGCAGATTCAACCACGCTACCCACATAAGATACCACAAGCAATGGCGTCTTAATTCAAAATCAACCTCTGTTCTTCACGACATTATAAAGGGTATCAGAGTCGTTAAATCCTTTGGTAATGAGGAAGGCGAAATCAAAAAATTCTCCGACATTTCAAGAAAACTTGCAGATGTTTGTGCATCTAACGAAAAATACTGGGCTGTAACTTATCCGCTTATAGGTAACTTTATAACGCTAGGAGAATTCCTTGTTCTTATCATAGGCGGTAAAATGGTACTAGATGGCACTCTTACTATAGGTGAACTCACACGCTTCAATTTATATCTTGCCTATCTTTACGCTCCCCTTCGTTGGATGTCTATGTTCCCCAGGCGTCTTGCAGACTGCACCACAAGCCTTGTAAAGATTTACGAAATTCTTGACGAGGAACAGACAATAACCGCAACAGATACACCTGCCGATTTCGATGCTTCAAAGAATATTAAATTTGAAAACGTAACATTCGGCTACAAATCATATGAGCCTGTTCTCAAAAACATTGATTTCAATATTAAATCAGGCGAAATGGTTGGTCTTGTTGGCCATTCAGGTGCAGGTAAATCAACTGTTATAAATCTTTGCATGCGTCTTTACGATCCCGGTCTTGGTAAAATCACCATCGGTGGCGTTGATATTAAAGATATTCCTCAGAAAGAATTACGTGATAATATCGGCGTTGTTTTCCAGGAAACATATCTTTTCTCAGGCTCTATATATGATAATATTGCGTATGCAAGACCTGACGCCACACCCGACGAGGTTATTTCCGCTGCAAAGGCAGCAAATGCTCACGAATTTATAACCAAACTACCTGACGGCTACAATACCGTAATAGGCGAAAACGGTCATTCTCTTTCAGGTGGTGAACGCCAAAGAGTAAGTATTGCCCGTGCCATTCTTAAAAACCCGCGTATACTTATTCTTGACGAGGCTACAAGTTCTCTTGACCCTGAAACCGAAATCAAAATTCAGGAAGCGCTATCAAGGCTTATTGAAGGCAGAACCACAATTGCAATCGCCCACCGTCTTGCAACGCTGAAAAATGCTGACAGACTTATTGTTATTGAAAAAGGTAAAATTGCAGAGCACGGCACACATGAAGAATTAATTGAACAAGGCGGAATATATGCAAACCTTGTTTCTGCCCAGAGGCAGACACACGCTTTAGCAAAATAAAAAAATGCGATAAGATTATTCTTATCGCATTTTTATTGTTTTATAGAGAATAATATCTTCATGAAAAAAATCATTGTATTGATTATAGTGTTAACTTTATTATTTCCTTATAAAAAGGAAAGCGTATCCCTTTATTCAAGCAGATTAAAACCACTTTATAGTACAATCAAGAGCTTTCACAGCGTCAGTCGAGATGATTTACGGATAATGACATATAATTTACTATCCCATGAATTAGGCTTTGACGGAATTCAATCTGACGAAAGAAAATCAGATATAATTACTCTTATAAACGCAATAAATCCTCATATTCTTTGCTTACAGGAAACAAGCTTTGATTATTATCGCCCTTTAACCGAAAAAACTCAACTTGAATTCGTATCACCTGTAAGTTATTTTTTATCTCGGTCAATGACTGTTCTGATGTATAACTCCACATTCCTTACACCGATTGACTATGGCTCTGTTGCATATAAATATTCTACTAATTCACGTTTAAGAAGC
>CAJGCL010000139.1 GCA_904501675.1 Clostridiaceae bacterium | reverse complement strand
GGCTTCTTTATGCAGTATAAATCATGGTTTGCTCCTGCAGGTGAGGGTTACGATGGTCTTATGGGTATAGGCGCCTTCTTCTCATATGACTACGCTGAGGCAGTTTTTGAAAATCATTTCAGAAAGAATGCAAATGTTCCAGAATATACTCTACTTAAAACTGAAAAAGGTATGACACCGTATCACAGAAACTTAACTTCAACTGTTGATGATGGCTTTATTGCTATGGGTGATGCCGCATTCCTTACAAAGCCAACCTGCGGTGAAGGTTGCACATCCTCTCTTGTTCACGGCGAAATTGCAGCAGAGGTAATTGGAAAGCTCCTTAAAGCTGGCAAGCCTCTTACAAAGGAAAATATGTGGGCCATAAATACGCGCTATATGAGAGGTCAGGGTAAGGAATTTGACTCAATGCGCGCACTTCTTAAAGGCGTTATAACAATCAGCTATGATGAAGCTGAATATATGTTCAATAACGGCATACTCTTCTGTGATAAAATACTTGGTGGTATTGATGATGGTCTTAATATTTCTGGTTCCGATATTGCTCAGATAGTAGGCGGTATTGCCAAAGGTATTGCAACAAAGAAGATAAGAGTAGAAACTGTTAAAAATCTTCTTAAGGCTCTTTCTCAAAGTGATGCCGTAACAAAGCTTTACAACACATATCCTGAAACTTACGCTGGCTACGCATCGTGGAAGGCTAAAGCAGATAAATTATGGTGCGAAATCGGTAAGCTTTCAGATATTGTAGACCCTGAAATAGCTGAAAAAGTTAATATGAAATAATTAAAAAGTCCTGATAATTTAACGTTATCAGGACTTTATTTTATATTTTTATATGACGTTGTAATCCGTTTATATAAATTGGTGTCAGCTCTGCTTGAATAAGCGGTCTTGCGTATCTATGAAAATTATTGGTAACATTTGTTCCATTTTCGCAAATCCAATCAATGGGTAACTTTTTTTCGAAATTTGCGACCTTATGAACATCATAAAGCTCTGTAATGCACTGGTATGGGTCGTTCGATATTCTTCTGAGAGCAACCATTTCTCCTGTATGCCCATTAAAAGCCGCCCTGACCGCTGCACCACCAACTTGATAGCTTTCTGTTATATCTGTTCTGCTTGTTATATGCCCTGCACACCTTTGAAGTATGGAAAGCTCAATGGAACGGACTTTTGTATTTATATTTTTTGCCACTTGATTTGCTAAAAGTCTTGCAGTGCCTGTTAAGTTTTTATGACCGAATGAATCCACAAAACGAGCATCATTTGAAAGCTCACAAACATATCTTCCGTCAGGTAGCTTGATACCTTCAGAAACAGCAACAACAATTGATTTTTTCTCTTGCTGCATCTTTTCAACTTTGTTTAAAAATTCATTTAAATAAAAGGGGAGTTCAGGAAGACAAAGCATATCTACACCCTCGCAGTCTTCAGCTTTAGCTAGAGATGCAGATGCCGTAAGCCATCCTGAATTTCTACCCATAATTTCGACTATTGTTACATAAGGCGTGCCATAAACAGTTGCATCGCGTATAAGCTCCTTCATTGTAGCGCCAATGTACTTCGATGCAGAACCGAAACCTGGTGTGTGGTCTGTGAGCATAAGGTCGTTGTCAATTGTTTTTGGTATGCCCATAAATGAAATCTTGCTTCCAGTTTCCTTTGCGTAATCTGAAAGCTTCATTATAGTATCCATACTATCGTTTCCGCCAATATAAAAGAAGAACTGAATATCAAGTTTTTTCAGTATTTTAAATATTTTTTCATAAGGCTCTGTTGTTTCGCTGAAATGAGGAAGTTTGTATCTGCAAGAGCCTAAAAATGATGATGGTGTTCTTTTTAAAAGCTCTATTTCAAGGCTTGTATCAAATATCTGAGATAGATTGATTTTATCTTCATTCAATAGACCTGCGACACCATGCGCCATTCCGTAAACAATATCTGCACCGCGGTTTTTTGCTGCTTCGTATACACCTGCAAGGCTTGAATTTATAACTGCGGTAGGACCGCCACTCTGACCAACAATTGCATTTTTCATAAAGAAAACACCTCGTTAAAAAGATTAATAATAGTCTTTTCAAGGAGGCGTTATTTAATCATTTTTATTTATTATATTTTTAAAATCATCAAGGTTATAAAAAGTGCCCTTGTATCGACCGTCAAAGCCTTTAGGTCTGCTTTGATTTACAGCAAAAACACGGTTGGATTTATATAGAATAGCAATTTTTATCTGTTCGCTGTTGCCATCGTTAAAGTGTTTTTTGATTTGCTTATATGAACTATCTTTCCTTTTTAAAAAATCAGCTATTTGCAAGGCAGAAGAACAGGAAAGTAAGTCGCAGATAAGTGCTTCTCGTAAAAGCTCACTATCTACCTTTTCTTTAAAATAGTTATAAATCTTTTCTGTATAATCAGATAAGCTCGTTTTATCCGCTATTACAGTATTACCAAAATCATAAAACAACCTGAATGGTGTGAAACGACACTCGTTTATTAAGTAATCAAGAGTATATAAAAATCTTCCGCTGTTATAAAGTCGATCAAGAGCATCTTCACAGTTTTTAAGAGTTTTCAAATCATCTTCACTTAACCACGGTGTGCTTATTACCTCATATGGTGGCTCGTTTGAGAATTTGCATGGATAATCACCAGGCTTCTCCCTCATATCTGCACCATGTAAGAGCTTTAAAAAGCCCATTTGAAGCATATTTGCACCTAAGCTATAGCCAATATCAAAGCTTCTTTCAAAGCTTTCTATATCCTCGTATGGAAGTCCTGCAATAAGGTCAATATGGATGTGCATGTTACCGAAAGAGATTAGACGCTTTATGTTCTCAATTAATTTTTCGCAATTCGTTTTTCTGTTAATTGCAGATAGTGTTTTTTCATTAAAACTCTGCATGCCGATTTCAAGCTGAAATAAGCCTTTTGGTGCTCTTTCTAATATAGCGAAGGTTTCTTCTGTTAAAATATCGCCAGCAATCTCAAAGTGGAAACAAACAGATTCGGGTATTTCTTTACCACGATTTTCAAGAATAAAATTTAAAATTTCATTTGCTCTTTTCGCGTTTGCATTAAAAGTTCTGTCAACAAATTTAATTGTTTTTGTACCACTGTTTGCTAATGAAATGATTTTTTCTTTTGTTTGCTCGAAATCAAAGTATCTGAGACTTGAGCAACGTCCCGAAAGGCAGAAAGCACATCTGTAAGGACAACCTCTGCTCGATTCAATGTATGAGATTCTGTTGTTGAGGTTTTTAAAGAAATCGTCGCAATATGGATTTATCGGTGTGCCTGAGTATTCCTTTTCAGGATTAGTTATAATCACGTTGTTATCTCTGTATGAAAGTCCATCAACATCTTCATATGATTTGTTGTTTATAAGTGCATTTATAAGCTCAGGATATGTTTCTTCACCCTCGCCCGAAAGCACAAAATCTATAAAAGGGTAGGCAGCTAAAACCTTTTTTGCCCTATAAGATACCTCAGGTCCACCAAGAATAATTGTAGCATTTGTTTGAGCTTTTATTGTTTCACATATTTCAAGTGTTTTTGTAATGTTCCATATGTAACAGGAGAATGAAATAATACCAAAACCGCCCTCAATAATATTGTTTATCATATAGTCAATATCATTGTTTATTGTGGATTCAAACACAGTTGCGTCTGTGTCAGAATATTTATCCTTCAATGCACTGAAAAGGCACCAGGGTGCAAGGGAGGCGTGTATATATTTAGAATTTAAACAACATACAGCAACTTTCAAAATAATCCTCCCTTTTTAATTTACATTTTAAAAATCTTATGATATTATATCTTAAGTTTTATATTTAATCAAGGTGATAGAGAATGTTAAAACTTACAAACAAAAAGGATGTTAATTTTCTTGTTGTCCTTTGCTCCGTTGTTTATTTCGTAAGCTATG
>CAJGCL010000138.1 GCA_904501675.1 Clostridiaceae bacterium | reverse complement strand
TATGGAGGTAATGACAATGAAAAAGTTCGCAAAAGTTCTCTCTCTTTGCCTTGCTCTTGTAATGGTAGTTGGCTGTTTCACAGCTTGTGGCGAGAACAAAACACCAGATGAACCCAAAGACACAGCAGAAAACATTAAGGTTGCTCTTATTTGCTTGCACGGTGATTCTTCAACTTATGATAAGAACTTCATCGATGCTTTCAAGCTTGCTTGCGCAAACAAGGGTCTCACAGCTGACGATTACACAATCGTTACTGATATCCCTGAAGGCACAGCTTGCTATGACCAAGCTGCTGACTTAGCAGAATCTTATGACCTTATCTTCGCTGACTCCTTCGGCCACGAGCCTTATATGATTCAGGCAGCCAAAGAATTCCCTGATGTTGAATTCTGCCACGCTACAGGTACAAAGGCTCACACAGAAGGTCTTGCTAACTTCCACAACGCTTTCGCATCTATCTATGAAGGAAGATACCTTGCAGGTGTTGCTGCAGGTATGAAGCTTGTTGAGCTCTATGGTGACGCTGAAGGCAAAGTTGCTGACGAAAACGCAAAAATTGGTTACGTTGGTGCTTTCCCATACGCTGAAGTTATTTCAGGTTACACATCATTCTACCTTGGCGCAAAGTCAGTTGTAGAGAATGCTACTATGGAAGTTCGTTACACAAACTCTTGGTATGACGAGCCAGCCGAAAAAACAACTGCTCTTGCTCTTATTGACAACGGTTGCAAATTGATTTCTCAGCACGCTGACTCTTGGGGTGCTCCTACTGCTTGCGAAGAGAAAAACATTCCTAACGTATCCTACAACGGCTCAACAGAAGAGAAGTGCGCTAACACATTTATCATCGCTTCAAGAATCAACTGGGCTCCTTATTTTGAGTACATTATTGATTGCGTTCAGAACGACAAGGCTATTGATACCGACTGGACAGGCACAATTTCTACAGGCTCTGTAGAAATCACAGCTCTTGGCGGCGCTGCTGCAGAAGGCACACAGAAAAAGCTTGACGAAGTTAAGAAGGGTCTTCAGGACGGCACAATCAAGGTATTTGACTGCGCTAACTTCACAGTTGAAGGCAAAGCTTTAACATCATTTATCGCTGACGTTGATGATGCAGGTGACTTTGTTGCCGAAACAGAGGTTGTTGAAACAGTAAATGGCATTACTTTCGTTAATGAAAGTGCTAAGCGTTCAGCTCCTTACTTCAATATAATCATTGACGGCATTACAGCTATTACCGAATAATTTGATTTAGAAGTTATTCTCATTTAGCTATAGGGAGAGGCGAAGCTCAAAAACTTCGCCTCTCTTAAATGATAAACAAAAATCCTTTAGCTTTAAGGAGTTTCTTATGGAGAAAACTGTAATTTTACAATTAAAAAACATCACCAAACGATTCGGTTCCAAGGTCTTGGCAAACAATAACGTCAGCTTAGATGTTTACAAAGGAGAAATACTCTCCATTCTCGGTGAAAACGGTTGCGGTAAAACAACCCTTATGAATATGATAGCCGGTATCTACTACCCCGATTCCGGTAAAATCCTTATTAACGGCGAGGAGGTTATCATTCGCTCTCCTCGTGATGCTTTTGAGCATAAAATCGGTATGATTCATCAGCATTTCAAACTGATTGATATATTTACTGCGGCACAAAATGTTGCATTAGGTATTGAAAACGAAAAATATAATCTTAAAGAAGTAAATAACCGTATTAAAGAAATGGCTGAAAAATACGGATTCAATATAAATCTTGACAAAAAAATATATGAAATGTCGGTTTCTGAAAAGCAGACTGTTGAAATCTTAAAGGTTTTATACAGAGGTGCCGATATTCTCATATTGGATGAACCTACAGCAGTTTTAACTCCACAAGAAATCAGAAGCCTTTTTAATGTATTACGCGCAATGCGAGCAGACGGAAAGTCAATCATCATCATTACGCATAAGTTAAACGAGGTTATGGAAATCTCCGACAGAGTTACGGTTTTACGTAAGGGCGAGCACATTGCTACCGTAAACACATCGGAAACCTCTGAAAAAGAGCTTACGGAAATGATGGTTGGTGAAAAAATCGACCTTAATATCAATCGCACAGAGCCTGTTAATAGTGAGCTTAGGCTTTCAGTTTCAGGGCTTACCGTGAAAAATCCCGATGGCTACAAGGTAATTGACAATGTTTCCTTTGAAACCTTCGGCGGTGAAATTCTCGGTATTGCAGGTATTGCAGGTAGCGGTCAAAAAGAACTGCTTGAAGCGATTGCAGGGCTTAACAACTATGATTCAGGCACATTAACTTATTATCATCCCAAAAAAGACAAGCCTGTATCCTTCTACCACAAAACCTACAAGCGTGTTATGGAGCTTGCCCAAGAAAACGCTTTTAAAGACAGCGACGGAAACGATATTGATTTTGATAAATTAACTAAAAAAGAAATTAAAGACCTTGTTAACAGCGAAAAAATTCTGTTCAAGGAAGACGAGGTTATTGATTTAAAAGATAAATCACCCAGAGAGATTCGCGAGCTTGGCATACGCCTTTCCTTCGTTCCCGAAGACAGACTGGGTATGGGTCTTGTAGGCAGTATGAGCATCGTTGATAATATGATGCTCCGCAGCTACCGAAAAGGCAAATCCTTATTCCTTGACAGAAAAATCCCCTCGGATCTTGCGGACAGAATCATCAGCGAATTAGAGGTTAACACCCCCGATTCACACACGGCAGTCAGAAAGCTTTCGGGTGGTAACGTTCAAAAAATTCTCGTAGGCAGAGAAATTGCCGCCGCACCTGCTATTTTAATGACAGCCTACCCCGTTCGAGGACTTGATATCAACTCATCATATACTATTTACAATCTCCTTAACGAGCAAAAGCAAAAAGGTGTTTCCGTTATTTTCGTAGGCGAAGACCTTGATGTTCTTATGGCTCTGAGCGACAGAATTCTCGTTTTAAGCGGTGGTAAGATTTCAGGCATTGTTGATGCCAGAACAACCACTAAGGATGAAATTGGTCTTCTTATGGTAAAATCCGACAGAAATGAGGTGGCGGAATGAAAAAGAATAAAAGCAATTTAAAGGAACCCCTTGTCAGAATTGTTAAACGGGACAATATTAAATTACCGAAAATCATTCTGATTTATGCCGTTGCCATTATCGCCGGCTTACTTTTAAGCGGATTTGTTTCTGTTTTGTTTTCCGAAAAAGGCATTGGTGATTTCTTCCAATCATTATTTGCAGGTGCCTTCGGCAGTGAGCGTAAAATATGGCTCTTGCTTCAGGAAACCTCTCTCCTGCTGGGCACCTCAATGGCTTTACTGCCCGCATTTAAAATGAAATTCTGGAACCTTGGCGGTAACGGACAGATTCTTGTAAGCTGCCTCGCGGCAATTGCTTGTATGTTCTACCTTGGCGGCAATGTAAGCGACTCCGTTATTATACCCCTTATGCTTGTTACAAGCGTGGCGGCAGGTGCCCTGTGGGCAGTTATCCCCGCTATCTTCAAGGCAAAATTTAACACAAACGAATCTTTATTTACCCTTATGATGAACTATATTGCTCAAGGCCTTGTTTCCTTGTGCATTACAATATGGGTAAAGTCGGGCTCAGGTGTTCTGTCACCAATTGAGCACGGTAATATTCCCGAAGTAGGCAACAAATATTTACTGCCTATCATTATGTTCGTATTGGTTACTGTATTTATGTATATATACCTTCGTTCTGCTAAACACGGATATGAAATTTCCGTTGTCGGCGAAAGCATCAACACCGCGAAATATGTAGGTATTAAGGTTGATAAGGTTATTATCAGAACAATGATTCTTTCAGGTGCCATTGCAGGTCTTGTAGGCTTCATTCTTGCAGGTTCAATTAACCATACCATCAGCACGGCTTCGGCAAATAATATGGGCTTTACAGGTATTATGGCAACCTGGCTTG
>CAJGCL010000137.1 GCA_904501675.1 Clostridiaceae bacterium | reverse complement strand
ATCTCGATAATGGTTTCCTGATTATTTTTCTTGATTTCAATAGTCATACAGTTAAATCTCCTTATATCTTTTTAATCATGGTTAAAATGTTTTCTCCGTTTTCATAGGAGTAACTAAGCGAATCCATAGTTTTCTTGGCGATAAAGATACCAAGACCACCGATCTCGCGTTCTTCAGCCGAGAGAGTAATATCCGGATCCGGTTTCTTCAACGGATCAAAAGGAACACCCTTATCCGTCATACGGAATGTAATGTTTCGACTCTCTTCATCGAAACCAATATGAAGAGTCATATCCCCTTCACTTTCAGGGTAGGCATAATGAGCGACATTGACGAACACCTCTTCAATGGCGACACTAAGTGCCATTTGGGTTTTCATAGGACATTCAAAGACCTCAAGCGATTCCTCTACAAAGCCGAGAACGTCATTTAATGATTCTGTTTTGGCTGGAAATGTTTTATTCGTCATACGCTCACCTCCTTTTTTGGGTTTGTAATCAAACATCAGCATTGTAATATCATCAAATTGTGGTGCTTCACCCACAAATTCATCGATATTAGCTTTTAGTGCCGGTAAAAGTTCAGTAGCTTCCATAGAAGCATTCTGATTCATAAAATCCAAGAGTCTATCTTCGCCGTAAAGCTTATTATCTACATTTGTAGCCTCCGGAACACCGTCGGTGTAAAGGAACAATCTGTCACCGGGATTAAGAGTGATTTCACCGGCGCGGTAACGAATACCCTCCATACCTGCGAGAACAAAGCCTGCTCTTGTTTTGAGATATTCAAAATCCCCGTTTGCTCTTTTAAGCAGTGGTGGGTTATGACCTGCATTGGCAAACTGTACATTGCCTGTGGTCAAGTCCAAAATCCCCATCCAGGCAGTCACAAACATACCTGATTCATTGTTTTCACAAAGCTTTTCATTTGCTTTTGTGAAAATATCGTTTACTGCCATACCGCTCTCTGCCAGGTCTTTGATAATGGTTTTAGCCGTCATCATAAACATTGCTGCAGGGATTCCTTTGCCCGAAACGTCAGCAGCAAGAAAAGCAATAGTTGTGTCGCTGAGCTTGTAAAAATCATAAAAGTCGCCGCCAACCTCTTTTGCAGCAATCATCTCTGCATATATGCTGTAATCCTCACCATCAGGGAAGTTGGTTGGTAAAGCTGAAAGCTGAATTTGCTTTGCGTATTCAAGTTCTTTATCAATACGGGCTGCAGCCTCTGCGATATACCTTTTTAATGTAGAAACTGTAGAGTTAATATCATCCGACAAAGAAGAAAACTCTTCATTAGAGCGAACATCAACGGTTACATTCAGGTCACCCTCTGTAATTCGTCCTAAAGTAGTATTTATTTTATTCAAGTTGTTAATAATAACTCTCTTTATGAGTATGTATATAAAAACAAACAATGCAGCGAATATAAGCACCTGCATAAAGATGCTTGTATAAAGAGAAGCGTCACGCATAAACATTGCTTCATCTTCCGGCATGGCAGCTATAATGCAGTAGCCTTCAACAAACTTAAATACATACATATATTTTTCACTAAGCTCTGTTTTGCCATCTACAATATCCGCATAGTAAAGTGCAGTAGCAGTTTTACCGTATTTCATTTCAGCAGGAGGTTCAATTCCTATTGTGGAAATTGGAAGCCCTGAGTAATCATTGTCAATTATCAATGACAGCTTATCGTCACAAACAGCAACAAATCCACCTGTTCCAACGTGGCGGTTTTTGGTAACATCAACCACAAATTCGTTAAGCATCTTGTGGAATTGCTCTGCATCATAACCCACTTGAATAAATCCGCCATCGTTCAAATTAATAGCCGCATATTTTCTCCAGACAGATTCATCCTTTCCTCTGGGGCTATACTCTTGCACAAAGGATTCTTGTTTTTTCAATGTGTCAACAAATTCCTTTGACTGTGCTTTGCTGTTCATGTCATAGTTACCTATAACATCCAACTCTGTTGAGTCAATAATCAGACCATCTGAATTAACTACATTAATCTCTTTAATTTCATATTTTTCAGCAAGAGCCAGCAAAGATATCTTGGAAGTTTTTTCATACTCTTTCTTGATTTTTTCTGCAATACCAAGAAGCTGCGCATCAGATTTACCTTTAATATCTGCCTCAACATCATTTATTGCAGCGGTAAATACTTCCTGTGTCTCTATTCGCACCATTCCGTTTTGAAGGACAAAGGTAAAGGCGCTTGTAACAAAATAAGCAACAACAATACATAAAAGAAGCCAACGCTGAAATGTATTGGCTATTCTTTCACTGCCTTTTTTTCGGGAAAATCGCTCATGATTTAAAAGAGAAACAATTATAATTGCAACGCCAACAGCAGCTGCGTTACCTATAATCATCGGGATAGTAGCGCCCTTAACAAATTCAAAAGCATAAGAGGAGTTATCCATATTTGTCAGGAATATCAAAATCATGTGGATAACCTCACAAACTACAGCAATGCAAATGCCATAGCCCCATGTTGGCTTTTTGTTATCAAACATCAGTTTCCTTAGCCCGGCAGCCATAAAGCCTGCAAGAATGGTTGCAACACTGCATGCAAGCTGTGTGTACGCGCCACCGCCCCAATAAACAGAGAACCATCGATAAAGCCCTCCGATGAAACCTGATATAATACCTGCAGGTGCACCAAAAATCAAGCCAGCAGATAATGGTGCCGCATCACGAACATTCACGGTAGTTCCGAGCCACTCAACACCATAACTAGATGCAAAAGCAGAAACACCGCCAAACAAAATACCTATGACAATCTGTTTAACAAAATATTGTGTTTTTTTTGCAGGAGAGTTTTTGTCTATAAGGTAAACTGCAAGCACAAGAATACAGTTAAGTATTATCGGGATAATTAATCTCATTCAACCCACTCCTTATATTAGAAACTCAATCAACGCCTGTACTGCTGCTGCGAGCAGGTCGCCAGTAACGCTAATTGCTAAAAGTAGTATCATATATAAGGTCATACTGCTTTTACTTACAGAATTCTTTGAGAGATTATAATAAAAATTAAATTGTCCTTGTCCATTGTTCTCTCGATCTTGATTCCATTGATAGGTAATTACATCATCGAATATATAGCCCTTCGGAAGATAATCCTTATACAAATTTTCTTCCAAACGACGGATACGATAACAACCACCATCATTCAATTCATAGCTTTCATCAATAGATAGTGTGATGACAGCTTTTTTTAATTTTTGACGGTGGAACGCACCAATTCTGGTAATCTCTTCCGGTAAAAGTCTTGATTCGTTAACACGGATAGAATAACCGTATTTTTCCGAAACCACAGGGGTTGTAATTAAATCCCTAAGCCTACTCATAGCATTACCAACATCAACACGGGGTTTTAAAATCTCCTCCAAAGATTTATGCGGCATACGCCAGATGAAATAAGCCTCATCATTATCAAGTGATGCGTTTAGTTTTTCTAAATTCACATTTATTAGCGTACCGTCTGATAACGGCTTCATCTCATATTCCAAAGTACTGATATGTACAATATCTACCGTTTTTCCGTTATATGCGATCTCCGAAGTATGCTCATTTTTTTTATAGTCTACAATACAAGCCGCACTAAAGGTTGCTTGCAAAATTTTTGTATCATTAAAAAGCAAAGATACATCTTCGATTTCATCATAGGAAACCATAAATGGGACGTACACGTTTAAAGCCTTACTTGATTTCACACCACGTATACGAATAGCTAGGTCCACATAACTTTTCCCTTTAGGGTTCAGCCAATTGTTAATATAGACTGTGCTGGTGTCTTCCCCATCAATCCAAATGGCCCAACCGTCATCGGCAAACTTCTTTTGTTTTTTTTGCATTATGATTTCTCCATTTTGTTTAAAAGTTAAAAATAACGAACAGGAACAAAATACTGAGAAACTGTTCCCCAATACTCATCCCAATTAACTTCTGATTCAATATCATATTTATCCAAAATTTTGTTTAAATCAGAAACTTTCTCGAAGAGCTCTTTAATCTGAGCCTTTTCTTCATCAGAATACTTTTCATAGTTATCCAATAAATCTTCAATCACTACATTAAACTTCTTGATAAATTCTTTCTTTTCGTTTTGCATATTATTTGCCTCCATTTT
>CAJGCL010000136.1 GCA_904501675.1 Clostridiaceae bacterium | reverse complement strand
TGGTATGATGGAGTGCAAAAAGGCACTTACAGAAGCTGACGGCGATATGGATAGAGCGTTTGAAATTCTTCGTGAAAGAGGTCTTGCTGCTTCTGAGAAGAAGGCTAGCAGAATCGCTGCTGAAGGCGCTATCATTGCATTCACAGATGATGCAACAAAAACAACAGTTCTTCTTGAGATCAACTCTGAGACAGACTTCGTTGGTAAGAACGATAAGTTCCAGGATTTCGGTCTTAATGTTGCTAAAACAATTGCAGCTAGCAAGCCTGCTTCAGTTGAAGAACTTGCAAACCTTGCACTTGTTGGTTCAGACAGAACAGTTCAGGAGGCTCTTAATGACCTCATTCTTGTTATCGGTGAAAACCTCAAGATCCGTCGTTACGAGATCGTAGAAGGCGATGTTGTTACTTACATTCATGGTGGTGGCGCTGTAGGTGTTGCTGTTAAGTTCGAGACAAATCTCGAGGATAAGGCTGAGTTTGTAGCAATGGGTAAGAACATTGCTATGCAGGTTGCAGCTATGAGACCTGAATATCTCAGCAAAGAATCAATCTCTGCTGAAGAGCTTGAGAAGATGAGATCTATTACAATCGATAGCTCACTTAATAAACCAGATTCACTTCCAAAGCCTATTCTTAATGCACTCTTTGATAAGGCTATCGCTGAGAATCTTTTCAGCGCAGAAGATGCTGCTGCTTATGAAGAGCAGAAGAAGAGCAACTATCTCTTTAACTTCCTTTCAAAGGAAGCAGTTGCTACCCTTGCACAGCTTGCTATCGCAGGTAAGGAAGAGTATATCAGCAACAAGATCTTCGCTGGCGCAGTTGAAGGTCGTATCAAGAAGCAAATCAAGGAAACATGTCTCCTTGAGCAGGCATTTGTTCGTTCAGACCTCTTCGACGGTTCTGTATCAGGTTATGTTGCAGATGTTGCTAAGAAGACAGGCTCTGATATCAAGGTTGTTAACTTCATTCGTCTTGAGAAGGGCGAAGGTCTCGAAAAAAGAGAAGACAATTTTGCTGACGAAGTTGCCAGCATGATGAAATAAGATTTCAAATGAGGGCGGCTTTCATTGAAAGTCGCTCCATACTTTTTAAAACTGTATTTTATTCCAATTTTTGAAAACTATATAAAGTGGTGAATTATTATGGAAAGAAAAGTCGGTACTGTATCAAGAGGTATTCGTTGCCCAATTATTAGAGAAGGCGACAATCTCGTTGATATTGCAGTAAACAGCGTTATTGAAGCTGCTGAGAGTGAAGGATTCGCTCTTCGCGACCGCGATGTTGTTTCACTTACTGAGTCTATTGTTGCAAGAGCTCAGGGCAACTACGCAAAGGTTGAGGATATTGCTGCAGATGTTAAGGCAAAATTAGGCGGTGGCACAATCGGTGTTATTTTTCCGATTTTATCAAGAAACCGCTTTGCAATCTGCCTTAAGGGTATTGCAATGGGTGCAAAAAAAGTTGTTCTTATGCTCAGCTATCCAAGCGATGAAGTTGGTAACTCTCTTTTAACCTATGATCAGCTTGATGATGCAGGAATCAACCCATATTCAGATGTATTATCACTTGAAAAGTATAGAGAGCTTTTCGGTGAAAACAAACACGAGTTTACCGGCGTTGATTATGTTGCATATTATTCAGATATTATCACTTCTGCAGGTGCGGAGGTTGAGATAGTTTTCGCTAACCAGGCAAAGACAATTCTTGATTATACAGACTGCGTTCTTACATGCGATATTCACACAAGAGCTCGTACAAAGAGAATTCTTGAATCTGCTGGTGCAAAGGTAGTTTGCGGTCTTGATGATATTCTTACTGAATCAATTAATGGCAGCGGCTGCAATGAGAAATATGGTCTTCTTGGTTCAAACAAATCAACAGAGGATACAATTAAGCTTTTCCCACGCGAATGCAAACAGCTTGTTCTTGACATTCAGGCAGAGTTCTTTAATAGAACAGGTAAGCATATCGAAGTAATGGTTTACGGCGACGGTGCCTTTAAAGACCCTCAGGGTAAAATTTGGGAGCTTGCAGACCCTGTTGTTTCTCCTGCACACACAGATGGCCTTATCGGTACACCAAATGAGCTTAAGCTTAAATACCTTGCAGATAACGATTTTGCAGGTCTTTCAGGCGCAGAGCTTAAAGAGGCAATTTCAAACAGTATCAAAGCAAAATCCGGTAGCCTTGTAGGTAATATGGCATCTCAGGGTACAACACCTCGTCAGCTTACAGACCTTATCGGTTCACTTTGCGACCTTACTAGCGGTTCAGGTGATAAGGGTACACCAATTATTCTTGTTCAGGGTTATTTTGATAACTATACTGACTGATAATTATAATTACAAACGGAGGTTATTAAAATGAGCGAAAATGTAATTGTTCGTCCTGAATCAATGGAAAGAATAACAACTAAAGCGCTTGCAGATGCTTTCATTGAAGAGCAGGTTGCTGCAATCCGTGCTCAGGTTGGGGATAAAAAGGTTTTACTTGCACTTTCGGGTGGTGTTGACTCATCTGTTGTTGCTGCGCTTCTTATTAAAGCTATTGGTAAACAGCTTGTTTGCGTTCACGTTAACCATGGTCTTATGAGAAAAGGTGAGAGCGAGCAGGTTATTGAGGTTTTCGGTAAGCAGCTTGATGCTAACCTTATTTATATAGATGCTACAGACCGTTTCCTTGATAAACTTGTTGATGTTTCTGACCCTGAAAAGAAGCGTAAAATCATCGGTAATGAGTTTATTGAAGTATTTAACGAAGAAGCTCTTAAGCTTGAAGGAATCTCTTTCCTTGCTCAGGGGACAATTTACCCTGATATTCTTGAAAGTGATGGAGTAAAGGCTCACCATAATGTTGGTGGTCTTCCTGAAGATATGAAGCTTGAGCTTTGCGAGCCAGTTGCACTTCTTTATAAAGACGAGGTTCGTGTTGTTGGTTCTGCTCTTGGTCTCCCTGATGAAATGGTTTATCGTCAGCCATTCCCAGGCCCAGGTCTTGGTGTTCGTTGCCTTGGCGCAATCACAAGAGACAGACTCCATGCTCTTAGGGAAGCAGACGCTATTCTCAGAGAGGAATTTGACAAAGCCGGTCTTGCAGGTAAGGTATGGCAGTATTTCATTGCTGTTCCTGATGTTAAGAGCGTTGGTGTAAGAGATTCAAAGCGTTATGAAGGTTGGCCAGCAATTATCCGTGCTGTTAATACCACAGACGCTATGAGTGCTACAATCGAAGAAATTCCATACGCACTTCTTCACAAGATTACAGATCGCATTACTCACGAAGTAGAAGGCATTAACCGCGTTCTCTACGACCTTACTCCAAAGCCAATCGGCACAATCGAGTGGGAATAATAATACATTCCGCAAAACCCTTTATTTTACGAGGGTTTTGCGGTTTCTTTTTTTGCTTTTGGCAAGAATTTGGCAAGAAAAATTTAGTTGCTTACTATTTTTGTTGGTTGATATCCAAAACATTGCAAATGCAATATTTTTATGGTAAAATTAACAAAAATTCTTTAATATGCTGTTATATCAGAGAAATTGTTATGTAAGAAAACAACATTAATAACAATTAGTTGTTTTTTAGGGGTTGAAATAATGAGAGGAAAAGGAACGAAGTCGCGTTTTTTAAAAGCAACAACAATATCGTTTGTTGGGGTATTATTGTTTTCGGCTGTTCTTTTGCTATGGCACGGTAATGCAAACAGTATGCAAGCGACACCCGCCATGGTGGCTCAAGTATATTTTGACGGTGAGTACCGTATTGCCAATGGTGAGTGGCAGAAAATCATAAAGGGAAAACACATTTCTTCTACTGAAGGCGATGTAACCTTGCGAGGAAATTTCCATATGCTCACACCGGATGGTGAGTATGTTGGCATTTACAGCGATAATATTCCAATTGCTCTTTATACAAATCATATTAACCTGACTTTTCATGAGGGTGGAAATGAGCCCTATATAATAGATGTGGAGAATCCTTTATACGGAGATTCTGCTTGCCACGAGGATTGGATTGCTTATACAATTACGAGCTCCAGCGAAGAACCGATTGAGATCCTGATCCATAATCCCCATAGATTTGGTAATGAAACCGCCATTGATGAAATGCTTGCAAGCACGGCTTTATGGACAGATATTTCGTTTG
>CAJGCL010000135.1 GCA_904501675.1 Clostridiaceae bacterium | reverse complement strand
TTCCTATGATTATCGGAGAAGTTCGCAGATATCTCAGGGATAACAATCCTGTAAGGGTCAGCCGTTCGATGAGAGATACTGCTTATCACGCTATGCAAGCAAGAGAAAAGCTAAGTAACGAATTGAACAGAGAACCTACTATTGAAGAAATCGCGAAGGAATTAGGCAGAGAAAAATGTGATGTTGTTGTAGCACTGGAATCTATAGTTGATCCTGTATCCTTTTACGAGCCTGTGTACTCTAACGGTGGCGATACAATTTACCTTATGGACCAGATAGGCTCAGACGAAACTGACGGAGACTGGATAGACGAAATCTCAATGAAAGAGGCTATTAAAAACCTTCCCGAAAGAGAGAAAAAAATTCTTTCAATGAGATTCATGAGAGGCATGACCCAGACGGAAGTTGCAGAAGAAATAGGCATTTCCCAGGCTCAGGTTTCGAGGCTGGAAAAAAGCGCAATTGAATACATCAAAGAAGGCAAATAATTGACAACACACCTCTTACAATGTATAATTTAATTAAGGAAACACTAAAATTATACAAAGGAGGCAGAAGTTATGAGTAATAAGATTATTGCTATAAGCAGGCAATTCGGTTCAGGAGGAAGAACAGTAGGAAAACTTGTTGCTGAAAAGTTAGGTATCCCCTGTTATGACCACGATTTAATTGAAAAAATAGCAGAAGAAAGCGGTCTCTGCAAAGAATTCGTAAAAGAACGCGGTGAATACGCTTCAAGTGGCAGCTGGCTTGCCAATGCTTTTGCTGACAGAGATTATTACGGCCACTCCGTTCAGGACGATATATGGTTTGCCCAGAGAAAGGTTATTTTAGAGCTTGCAGAAAAAGGTCCTTGTGTTATTGTCGGCAGATGCGCTGACTACATTCTTGAAGACTCCAACCCTTGTCTTAAGGTTTTCATTCATGCAGATATGAAAGCCCGTGCAGAAAGAATAGTGAAACAGTACGGCGAAGGCAATCAGGCCCCCGAAAGGCGTTTAAAAGACAAAGATAAACGCCGCGCTGCCTATTACAATTTCTACACCGACAGAAAATGGGGCGACCTTAAAAACTACGATATCTGCCTGAGCACATCTTCATTAGGCATAGAAAAATGCGCGGATATAATAGCTTCTATTTATAAATTATAAGTAATACGACACTCTGAAACACTTTAATCTGTTTCAGAGTGTTTTATAATTTGCATTTTAACTTGACGAAATCACAATATACCATATAATAAATATATCACATTTTTCGGAGGAATTATGGATATTAAAATTTTTGACGGTATTGTGCCTGAAGCAAGAGAGATACGCGAAACTGTTTTTATTAAAGAACAAGGTTTCCAGAATGAATATGACGAGATTGACGAGATTGCAAAGCACATCGTTATATACGATGGCGAAAAGGCTGTTGCTACCTGTCGCATATTCTGGTGCGATGAAGAAGACTCACACCACATTGGCAGAATTGCAGTTCTCAAAGAATATCGTGGTACAGGGCTCGGCAGACTTATAATGAGTGAAGCCGAAAAGCTGACAAAAGCTATGGGTGGTAAATCGCTTAAATTAGGCGGTCAGATAAGAGCCGCGGGCTTTTATGACAGAATCGGCTATGAGCGTTGCGGTGATGAATACCTCGATGAAGGCTATCCCCACATTCCATTTGTAAAATATTTAGATTAAAAAGCAAATCATCCTGCCGGAAATCAAAGGATTTTCAGCAGGATGATATTTTTATTCGGTCAACTCTTTTGCTCTTCTGAGAGCTGATTCTATATTGGTGCAGAAATTTTCTGCTCCGATTTTTTTATAAACGCCTGATTTTTCAAGAATTTTAAGAGGTTGTTCGTTAGCGTGAGAAATCACTAACTTAACATCCTTCTTTTCAAGGTTTTCTATTATATCGTCAAAAGCATGAAGACCTGTAGCGTCAATTACAGGAACACTTCTCATTCTGAGAACAAGCACTTTTTTATGCTTACCATGAGAAAGAATTGCATCTGAAATTTTAGTTGCCGCACCAAAGAAAACGGGGCCAGTAATTTCAAATACAGCCACACCTTCAGGAATTTCCTTAAGGTTTATATTTTCTTTATCGGTTGCTTCGTCAATTTCTTTCCATCCGTATGCGTTTGTTTCATCACTCATACGCTTCATAAACAGAAGTGTTGCAAGCACAATACCTACACAAATAGCTACAACAAGATCGAAAACTATTGTTAAAACAAATGTAGTTACAAGCACAACAACATCACTCTTGGGTGATTTTTTGCAGATGTGCACAAACTCACGCCATTCACTCATATTGTATGCAACCACGAAAAGAATTGCAGCAATTGCAGGCATCGGTATGTATGAAGCAAGTGGCATAAGCACCAAAAGAACAAGAAGAAGCACAACTGCGTGCACCATACCTGCAATAGGAGTTCTGCCCCCATTTTTGATGTTAGCTGCAGTTCTTGCAATAGCACCCGTAGCAGGAATACCGCCAAAAAGTGCAGAGCAGATATTACCTGCACCCTGGGCAATAAGCTCCATATTTGAATTGTGACGGCTACCTATCATACCATCTGCCACAACGCAGGAAAGAAGGCTTTCAACTGCGGCAAGAATTGCAATTGTGAAGGCATCAGGTACAACAGCCTTAACAGTTTCAAATGAAAACTCCGGAACACTCGGCATTGGTGGCTTTGAAGAAATCTCATAAAGGTCACCGATTGTGAGCACATCAAGATTAAGGAATTTCACAAGAAGTGCAGAAACAAAAATTGCAATAAGTGATGGTGGTATTTTCTTTAAAACCTTAGGGAGAAGCACAAGAATAAGAAGTGTTACACCACCGATTATTGTGGCTTCAATATTTATTGTGCCGAAGGAAGAAACAATTTCCTTTACCTTATCAATAGTTTCAATTGGTGATTCGGAAAATGTAAGGCCGAAAAAGTCCTTCACCTGACCTATTAAAATAGTTACGGCAATACCTGATGTAAAGCCTGTAGTTATAGTAAAAGGAATAAATTTTATAAGACTGCCCAGCTTGAAAACGCCCATTAAAATGAGAATTATACCTGCCATTATTGTGGCGATTACAAGTCCTGAAAAGCCGTTTGTGGCAATAATACCTGCAACAATAGATGCAAAGGCAGCTGTAGGGCCTGCAATCTGCACACGGCTACCACCTAAAAAGGATATAACAAAACCTGCAACAATTGCTGTATAAAGACCTTGCTCAGGAGTAGCACCAGAAGCAAGAGCTAAAGCAATTGAAAGAGGCAAAGCAATAATTGCAACTATAAAACCGGCGGTAATATCTTTAACAAACTGTTCTTTTGAATATTTTTTCAAAGCTGAAAAAAGTTTTGGTTGAAGTTTTTGCATAAATTATTTCCTTATTTCTTCTTGTTTTTAACTTTAAGCATTGCCATCATGCGCTGAAGTTCAATTTCAGTTTTACGATGTTCAGAAAGGCTCTCAGCGTTTCTAAGCTGTTCACGGTCTTTTTCTATCTCTCTTCTTGTGCGTGCCTCGTCAATATCCTCAGGCCACTCGCATATATGAGAGAAAACCATTACATGGTCAGGACGAACCTCCATAAAACCATCAGCAACATATGCTCTTTTGACCTCACCGTTAACCTTAAGACGAACCTCTCCGGGAGAAAGAGCCGCCAGCAACGGCTGATGCCCTGCAAGAACGCAAAGCTCACCATCTGCAAGAGTGCAGACAAAAGATTCTGCTTTACCTAAAAAGAATTGCTTTTCAGGAGTAAACATTTCAAGTATAAATTCTGACATTCAGCCACCGCCTTCCGTAAATACTAAGTATAAATCAAAGTGTTTTTGCTTTTTCGCGAGCCTCGTCTATACCGCCAACCATAAAGAAAGCGGCTTCAGGAATATCGTCCGCTTCACCCTCTACAATCTGACGGAAGCTTTCAATGGTTTCTGAAAGAGGTACAAATTTACCCTTTACACCTGTAAATCCCTCTGCCACATTCATTGGCTGAGAAAGGAACTTCTGTATTTTACGTGCTCTGTAAACTATTGCTCTATCCTCTTCGGAAAGTTCTTCCATACCGAGAATTGCAATAATATCTCTGAGCTCTGTATATCTCTGTAAACATTCCTGCACTTTTCTTGCGACAGAATAATGCAAAGCACCTATTATTTCCGGCTCTAAAGCACGGCT
>CAJGCL010000134.1 GCA_904501675.1 Clostridiaceae bacterium | reverse complement strand
ATCCAGACTTTCTTCTTTCTGAATAAGGCGTCTTTCCTGACGCTGAACCTCTGCACGTCTTTCACGAAGATCGTGTTCAGTTTCTGAACGTAATTTATGAATTTCGTCTTTGGCTTCAAGGATAGATTCCTTTTTCTTCTGTTCAGCCTCAGTCATAGCGTTGTTAACGATACGAGCTGCTTCCTGAGTAGCGGAACCGATAGCTGCTTCAGCAACTTTTTTGCGATGCGCGCCACCTGCAATAAAACCAACAACGCCACCGATTACTAATGCAACAACACCAACAACGATTGCAAATACTGTCATTCGCTGATAAACCCCTTTCTTTTAATTTTCTTAAAATCTCATTAATAAATAAAAAATGACGGAAGACACTTCCGCCATGAAGGTGGGATAACCCACATATAATAAAAGTTTTGCCGGCAAAGCACAAAAACACTTCTCCCCCGGACTATCTATATATAAAACTACATATTAAATCTATATAAATAACAAAACTAATATCATACCATACGGATAGTGTACTATTACCACAAATAATACATCATCTCGTATATTATAATAAATTTAGTTTTAATAGTCAAGGTAAAATAAGTTCAAAAAAAAATTTTTTTGTAAAATTCTGCCAATTAAGTCAGTTATAAAAGTTTTTATTATGTCTTATTGCCAAATTTTCAGGATTTATATACTCTTTCAAGCTCATCAAGCAAAGCGTCTGCTTCTTGCTTTTCTTTCTGATATTGAAAAGAATTTCTTACATTTTTCTTCTTCCATAAGCGCAAAAGCTCAGGATAAGTAAGAAAGGCTTCAAAAGCAAACTCTCCGCCATACAATGTTTTTACAAGTTCAATTATATCGCATGGGTCTGAATTATCATTATCAAAAAGAGCACCAGACTGAACAGTATATATACATAGTTTCCTTGCTGTCTGTGCATCAGCCTTTTCATCGCACAACAGAATTGCATCAACTCTTTTTTCTACTTCCTCCAAAGGCAAAAGAAAGGCCTGTGCCATAAGCATACCGATTTCTTTCTGGTCAAAACCTCTTTTAACAAATGCGCCAACAAAACCGGCAACAATCATACCAACCTCATCGTTCTGCTCTTCAATTCCGGTTTTGCTATCTAAAATCCACTGCGGAACATTATTCTTCTCATTCATAAAATCACCGAATAAATTATATCATTTATAGAGAAAAAAACAACATTATTGTTAAAAAACAATCACACATCGTCTAAAAAATAACTTTCATTGACTTTTTATCTCACGTAAATTATAATCAAAGTGCAATCAATAAGTGGTGGAGTCTGGCATAGCTCGAATACGAGTTATTTATTAGATTGTTGGTTAAGGTTCCTTAACTTTCCACCGCTCTGACGTCGTATGTCAGCGCGGTTTTTTGTTTCCACCAGAATGGAGTTTTTTATGGCAAAAATCACAATCGTTGCGTTAGTTCTGTTCGCAATCACCTATCTTTTAATGATGCTTTTTCAAAAGATTCGTCCGCACATCGTCGCAGTTTCTGCATTGATATTTGTCGGACTCGGTGTTATTGCCTCCGCAAAGCCTGATTTATTTGGTGTTGGTTTTTTCAACCTGACAAACGGCGTATATGAATATGGTATTTTACAAGCAATCAGCAACATCGACTGGAATGTTATTATGATGATTGCAGGCACTATGGGTACTGTTTACCTTTTCATCGAATCCAAAATGCCTCAGCTTTTATCTGACGTACTTATATCGAAAATGCCCAATATGAAATGGGTTGTAGTAGTAATATCACTTTTTGCAGGTATCGTTTCTGCTTTTGTTGATAACGTTGCAACAGTTTTAATGATTGCTCCTGTGGCTCTTGCTTTCTGCAAAAAGCTTGAGGTTTCACCTGTTCCAGCAATTATCTGTATTGCAGTTTCCTCAAACCTTCAGGGTGCGGCAACTCTTGTTGGTGATACAACATCTATCCTTTTAGGTAAAGCCGCAGGTCTTGATTTCTCTGATTTCTTTGTTGATAACGGCAAGCCCGGTATGTTCTGGGTAGTTGAAGCAGGTGCAGTTGTCAGCGCATTTATAATCCTCTTTATGTTCAGAAAAGAAAAGAGTCCTATTGAATTCACTTCACGAACAAAGGTTGAGGATTACATACCAACCTACCTTCTTGTAGGCACAGTTGTTGCACTTATTGCAGTTTCATTTATTCCTTATAAAGATAATGCTGCTCCCGATCAGTTCTATAAGCCTGATATTACAAACGGACTTATTTGTATTGCATTCTTTGTTATAGGTATATTGAGAGAATTGATTGTTAAGAAAAACAAGGAAATAGTCATCAATTCCATTAAGGAAATCGACTATTACACAATCGTGCTTCTCACTTGTCTTTTCATCGTAATAGGTGGTATAGAAGCAGCAGGTGTTATTGATGTTATCGGTAATGCTATCGGCAGCTTAGGTTCAGGCTCTGTATTTGCCGTTTATTCAATTATTTTGTGGATGTCAGTTATTCTTTCTGCATTTATTGATAATATTCCATACACAGCTACAATGCTTTCTATTATCCCTGTTATTGCTGCAGGCTTCCCCGGAATGGACTCTAAACTTCTTTACTACGGTCTCCTTTGCGGTGCTACTCTTGGCGGCAACCTTACACCAATCGGTGCAAGCGCAAATATTACAGGTATCGGTATACTCAGAAAAGAAGGTTATGAGGTTAAGGCTACAACATTTATGAAATATGGCGTGCCATTTACTCTTGCAGCAGTTACTACAGGATATATTCTCCTTTGGGTTATGTGGGGCGTTAAATAAAAGAAAAACCACAAAACAAAAAGGTCATTCAATCCACAAGGAATTGAATGACCTTTTCATTATGTTAATTAAAACTCAGGAATTTCGATTTCAATCTCTCTGCCAAGGTCAGAAGACTGTGCAATACCTGAAATAATTGCCTGATTATAAATAATCTGGCTTGTTGGAACAGGTGAAGGAAGATTGAACTCAATAGCATCAATAAATGATCGGATTTTCTTATCGAAGTTATCGCCGTCATTTGTCATTTCAGGGATAACTGTTTCAACGCATTCGCCTGCTATATTGTGGTAAATTGTCATTGGGCCACCGATTGAGCCGTTCCAGCACTCTGTAGAAGGAATTCTGAGACCGCCTTCTGTACCCATGATAATTGTATCACCTGGAGTGTCGCAATGCATTGCCCAAGCAATTCTGAAGTCAAGTGTTACGCCGCCTTCAAGACGGATGTATGCAGCAGCAAAGTCATCAACGCCAAATACTTCTGTATATTCCGGCTTCTGAAGATATTCCGGCTTTTTACCGAAAAGACCTGCCTTGAAGCCTGTTACAGTAAGTGGCTTCGGATAACCAATAGCATTAAGCACCATATCAAGTGAGTAGCAACCGATATCACCAAGAGCGCCAAGACCTGCAGTATCTTCCTGAATGAAAGATGTACCGAATGGAGTTGGGATACCCATTCTTCTGCCGCCGCCTGTCTGGATATAGTAGATTTTACCAAGCACACCGCTTTCGCAAATCTTCTTAACCATTTTCATATTTTCATCAAAACGAGGCTGGAAACCGATTGAAAGAATCTTTCCACTCTTTTTCTCTGCCTTGCAGATATCAACAGCTTCTTCCATTGTAACGCACATTGGCTTTTCAAGAAGAACGTTAACGCCATGCTCAAGAGCGTAGATAGTACATGGAGCATGCTCGCGGTTGTATGTACAAACAGAAACAGCATCCAAATCCTTTTCGTTATCAATAAGCTCTTTATCGCTGTTGTAGTATCTGCCTTCAACGCCGTTAGCCTTAGCAAAAGCCTCTGCCTTGCCAGGAACTAAATCTGCAAATGCAACAACCTCAACATCGTCGCATTTAAGGTAGCTTTTTAGATGTGCTTCTGCAATCCAACCGCAACCGATAATACCTACTTTAAGCTTCTTTCCGTCATAAACTCTTGCTTCCTCATGTTTTTCTTTGAAAGCATCAAGAATACCTGCCATAATTTACCTCCTAAAGGATATATTTTACTATTATAGACTAACATATTAAAAGTTATCTTTCAATAAAAAGCACATTTTAAACATGTACAAAAAACACTTTTTAGAGTTGTAAAACTTGCCCAAACACACAATAAAACAACTTGATATATCTATGTAAAAGCATCATTGTTAACAATTTGT
>CAJGCL010000133.1 GCA_904501675.1 Clostridiaceae bacterium | reverse complement strand
GCCCGTTCTCATCAGGTGCTTGATAAATGAGGTGTTTTTTTGAAGTTTTATATAATTCCTAATATGACAAGAGAAAACGCCTTTAGTGTAACAGTAAGGCTTCTTGAAGAGATTAAAAGACTCGATGGTTGTGCGTTTATAGCAAAAGGTCTTGAAGAAACGTTTGGTGAAAACCAGATCATTTCTTATTGTGAAGGCGAAGATGCTATAAATCAGGTGGACGCTGTAATATCTGTTGGAGGCGACGGCTCATTTATAAATGCTGCCAAGATTGCTACAGAATACGGCAAACCAATTATCTGTATAAATGCAGGCAAACTTGCTTATCTTGCTTGCCTTGAAGCAGATGAAATGAGCCTTCTTAAAAAAGTTGTTGATGGTAACTACATAACAGAAAAACGGATGATGCTTGATGTTTCAATTGTTGACAAAACAGGGGAAATATTATATCATTCAAGTTGCATTAACGATGCCGTTATTTCGCGTAGCGGTAGTATAAGAATAATGAAGCTTTCTGCTTTGTGTAACGGCACTCCGCTTATAGAATATATGGCAGATGGTGCAATTGTTTCAACACCTACAGGTTCAACTGCCTATTCACTTTCTGCAGGCGGACCTATTGTTGAACCTAGTGTTGAAAGTATTTTGTTGACCCCGGTTTGCTCTCATAGTGTTTTCTCACGTTCAATTGTTCTTGGTGGTAATTCTCTTCTTGAATTAGCCCATGACAACAGTGGTGAGGCTATTCTCTCTTGCGATGGTCAGGCGGCAGTGCTTGTTCCTGATAGCGCAAAGGTAGTAGTTAAAAAATCACATAAATCTGCAGAATTTATAAAAATAAAGCAAGATACCTTTATAGATATACTTAATAAAAAAATCTCCGGTTAGGTGGCACTGAAATGAAAAAGAAAAGACATAAGTTAATACTTGAACTTATTGAAAAATACGATATTGGCACTCAGGAAGAGCTTCTTGTTATGCTCCGTGATAAAGATTGCGATGTTACTCAGGCAACAGTTTCCCGTGATGTTAAAGAGTTAAGGCTTCTTAAAACTCTTGGTGCCAGCGGTGTTTATAAATATACTGCTGAAAAAGCAACAGATAACGGCTACCCGGGAATGTTTGATGCTCTTTTCCAAAGCGCAATGACAAAGGTTGACTATGCCGGAAATATCTGCGTAATAAAGTGTTCACCAGGTCTTGCAGGCGCTGCTTGCGCTACTATAGATGCTATGAATGTTCACGAGGTTGTGGGTACTATAGCAGGTGATGATACTATTTTTATGCTTTGCAGAACTGCAGACGAAGCTCGTGGTGTTGCAGAAGCACTTAACAGAATGATTGGGAGATAATTTTTATGCTTTCCGTTTTAAAGATTAAGAACATTGCTATTATTGAAAGCGCCGAGATTGAATTTTCAAGGGGCTTTAATGTTCTTAGCGGTGAAACGGGTGCAGGTAAATCTATAATACTTGATTCTATCAACGCGGTGCTTGGTTTTCGTACCTCTCGTGAACTTATCAGAACGGGAGAGACGGAGGCTCATGTTACGGCGTTGTTTTCTTGTGTAGGTGAAAACGTTATTAATAAACTTCAAGATTTGGATTTGCCTGTTAACGATGATGGTAGTTTACTTATATCCAGAACAATAAGCTCAGATAAAAATATATGCCGTGTGAATAATTCATTGGTAACTGTTGCTATTCTTAAAGAATTAGGGGCGGAGCTTATGAGTATCCACGGGCAACAGGATAACAGAGAGCTTTTAAATAACGAAACCCATATAGGTTATATAGATGCTCTTTCAGATAATGATGCGTTGCTTCTTGATTATAGAGAAAAATTCAGTTTACTTCTTGATTTACAGTCAAAAATCAAGAAGCTTTCCGGAGATAAAGAAGAAAAAGCACGCAGAATTGATATTTTGAATTATCAGATAGATGAAATTGAAAAAGCGGAAATAAATCCTGGTGAGTGGGAAGCACTTAAAGATAGAAGAAGTGAACTTCAGAATTTTGAGAAAATCCAAGGCGGATTATATGCAGCTTACGAGGCATTGTCCGGCGGAGAATCCTTCCACGGTGCAGTTGAACTTTTGTCAGGCGCATCGAGAGAATTGAATGGTATTTCTCAATTTTCTTCTGATTTGCAATCGCTTTCCCAAAAGCTTTCTGATTTGTACTATGAATTGGAAGATGTTGCAGATGCTGTCAGGTCAAACGTAAATGAAGACGGCTTTTCACAGGCAGAATTGGAAAGCGTCGAAAGCAGAATTAATCTTTTATATAACCTTAGTAAGAAATACGGCTCAACTGAAGAAGAAATATTGGAGTATCTTGAAAACGCCAAAAAAGAGCTTAATGATATTTTTTTCTCTGATGAAAAGCTTCAGGAATTAATAGACCAATTCAGGTCAGTTAAGGCAGAAGCGGTTGCACTTGCTCAGGAACTTTCTCGCCTGAGAAAAGAAACTGCAAAATCATTCTCCGAAAAAGTTTGTAACGAGCTTCGTTTCCTTGATATGCCTCATATAGAGTTTCTTGTTGATTTTTCAGAAATTTCTCTATGTGAAAACGGTATAGATAGCGCAGAATTTCTTATTTCTGCTAACGTTGGTGAAGCGCCAAAACCAATCGCCAAAATTGCCTCAGGCGGTGAGCTTTCACGAATTATGCTTGCCCTTAAAACTATAATGGCAAATAAAGATAAAGTTGAAACTATGATTTTCGACGAAATAGATTCAGGTGTAAGCGGCAGAGCTGCCCTTAAGGTTGCTTCAAAATTAAAGGGAGTTTCTCAGGGGAAGCAGGTGCTTTGCGTAACCCACCTCAGTCAGCTTATGGCGTATGCAGATAATCATTATCTTATAGAAAAAGCCGCTATGAATGGCAAAACCTATACGAGCGTAACACCACTTGATTTTGAGGGCAGAAAGCATGAGATTGCCCGTATAACAAGTGGTGGAGATATAACAGAAACTCAATTAAAAAATGCAGAAGAAATGTTGAAATCTATAAATTAAGGATGATGTTCAATGAAGTTCGGTATTTGTAGAGGCCTTAACGATTTTGATGCTATACGTAATGGTGTAGCGGCAGGCGCAGATTATCTTGAAACAGGCTTCGGATGTCTTGCAGATTACGATGATGCAAAGTTTTCTGAATGCAAATCAGAGCTGGATTGTTTAAACTTTAAATGTCTTGCTGCTAATAGCTTTATTCCGGGTGATATGGCGCTTGTTGGTGATGATGTTGACTACGGAAGAATTGCTGATTATCTTGACAGAGGCTTTGAAAGAGCAAGGATTTTAGGTGTTGAAAAGATTGTTCTCGGCTCAGGCAGAGCGAGAAGCTATCCTGAAGGTTATTCTCCTGAAAAGGCAAAAGAACAGTTAGCCTTTTTCCTTAAAGAATATGCTGCGCCAAGAGCCGAAAAAATCGGTGCATCTATAGTTTTGGAGCCATTAAGGTTCTGCGAATCCTCAATGATTTATACTGTTGAGGATGGCGTTAAAATGGCGGAGCTTTGCTGTGCAGGTAATGTTTTTGGTCTTGCAGATTTATACCATGTTTATGGAAATGATGATTCTATTTCAGGTATGAGAAATTTTAACGGCAAGGTTATTCATTCTCATATAGCAGAGCCTGCAAACAGAACATATCCAAAAACTTCCGATAGAGAAGAGGTTGTTTATATTTATCGTGAGTTTATAAAAACTCTTCAGGATATTGGTTGCGGTACTTGTTCCGTAGAAGCGAGAACAGATGATTTTAATGAAGATATAAAAGATGCGATATCACTTTTAAAAAGTTTATAAAATATTATCAGTTGACAATGTTTTATTGTGGTTTTATAATAAAAGTATAGTTACATATACCGAAAGGGAGTTTTAATATGGGTAAAATTTTAATAATGGACCATCCGCTTATTCAGCATAAGCTTTCTATTCTCAGAGATATCAATACGGGCTCAAAAGAGTTTCGTGCGCTTATTTCTGAAATAGCAAACCTTATCTGCTATGAAGCAACAAGAGATTTACCTCTTGAAGAGGTTGAGGTAACAACACCTATCTGCGTTGCTAAAACAAAGGTTCTTTCAGGCAAAAAGCTTGCTATAGTTCCTATTCTTAGAGCAGGTTTAGGTATGGTTGAAGGTATGCTTGCTCTCGTTCCATCTGCAAAGGTTGGCCATATCGGTCTTTATAGAGACCCTGAAACAGTTCAGCCTGTTGAATATTATTGCAAGCTCCCT
>CAJGCL010000132.1 GCA_904501675.1 Clostridiaceae bacterium | reverse complement strand
TGCAACAAGCACACACTTGATGGATTCTTTTGAAGCCTCAAGCTTAACTGTAAAGCCTCTGCCCTCAAGCTCATTCTGCTGAACAAGAGTTTTTCCTATATAAAGCTGAGATTTAATTGTTTCAAACATTTTTATTTCTCCTCTGTCTTATTCATTAACTGTATCAACAAATTTAAGGAACTGCTTTCTGCCCTCTTCGGTGCGATCATAAACGCCACACTGCCCGAGAATATCTGCAAACACCTTACCGATTTCGTCCTGCAAAATCTTTTCGCAGTTATCGGAAGTTATAGTGTTATTTGCCTTTATCATTTCTGCCCATTCTGTATGCTTTGAAATGCGCTCGTCTGCAGAAATATCTGCACCACTTACAAGAGCGTCCTTAAGAATTGCCATTTCTGTTTTAAGTCTTGATGGAAGCACCGCAAGACCCATAACCTCAATAAGACCGATATTTTCTTTCTTAATGTGGTGGTGCTGTGGGTGTGGATGATAAACACCATCAGGATACTCTTCGGTAGTAATATTATTACGAAGCACTAAATCAAGCTCAAACTTTCCGTTTCTGAAACGGGCAATTGGTGTAATTGTGTTGTGTGGCACACCATCTGTTTGGGAGAAAATAAATGCTTCTTCATCAGTATAATTTCTCCACTTTGCAAGAATTTCGCCTGCAAGAGAGCAAATATCGTCTGTATTCTCACCAACGAGACGGAGAACTGACATAGGCCACTTTACAATTCCACCTGAAACTGATGGATATTTTTTGAATTCAACAGGAGCTTCAATTTCCGCTTTTGCCATTGCAAAAGTGTAGTTTCCGCCTTGGAAATGGTCGTGAGTAAGCACTGAACCACCAACAATAGGAAGGTCTGCATTAGAGCCTACAAAATAGTGGGGGAATTTTTTAACAATTGCAAAGAGTCTTCTGAAGCCTTTTTCAGAAATTTTCATTGGCTGATGTATACTGTCGAACACTATGCAATGCTCATTGTAGTAAACATAAGGAGAATACTGAAGGCACCAGCTCTCACCCTCTAAATCAAGAGGAATTACTCTGTGGTTCTGACGCGCTGGGTGATTAACTCTACCTGCATAACCTTCGTTTTCAGGACAAAGCATACAAAGAGGATATGAGCTTTGCTTCATTTTAAGAGCCGCCGCAATTGCCTTAGGGTCTTTTTCAGGCTTTGAAAGGTTTATTGTTATATCAATATCGCCATATTCTGTAGGTGTTACCCACTTAACATCGTTTTTGATTCTATATTCTCTTATGTAGTCGCTTTTACGTGAAATGTGGTAGTAAAATTCAGTTGCTTTTTCTGGATTTTCCTTATAAAGCTCATTAAATTTATTTATAACCTCAGATGGTCTTGGTGTTATAGCACCCATAAGCTTTGTGTCGAAAAGGTCACGGAAAACAACCGAATCTTCGCATATACCTCTCTCACAAGCATCATCTAAAAGCACCTTAAGAACTTCCTCGAGCGCTGTATTTTCTTCCGCTTGAGCATCTGCATCGATACTGTCAAGCTCCATAATCTCAAGAAGTCTGTTTACTGCCCATTTTTCGTCAAGAACGTCTAAAAGACCTTCCTTCACGCCATATTTAACAAGTGTTTTAATTGCATTAATTACTGTCATACTTTTCCCTCGCAATAGTAATCTATTTTAATTATACAATATTTTTAATACTATTCAAGTAATTTACTTAATTTTTCTTGCAAACAGATAATAAAAAAGCTACAATATATATCAGTTCCTGTTGAAAGGAGAATTCTTGTGAATTTTGATGCAGTTAAAGTAAAAAATGATATTGTTGAATGGATAAAAAATTGGTTTGAGGAAAACGGCAAGGGCTGTAAAGGTGTTGTTGGCATATCAGGCGGCAAGGATAGCTCTGTTGTTGCTGCGCTTTTAGTTGATGCCTTAGGCAAGGAAAACGTGGTTGGTGTTTTAATGCCTAAAGGTGAGCAATTTGATATTGATGTGAGTATTGCTCTTTGCGAATTTTTAGATATTAAATATTACACAGTTAACATAAACGATGCTTATAACGGTCTTATGAACGAGCTTCAGAAAAGCGGTGTAGAAATCAATACACAAGCTACAACAAACCTTCCACCAAGGCTGAGAATGGCAACAGTTTATGCCGTAAGCCAGAGCATAAACGGCAGAGTTGCAAACACCTGCAACCTTTCAGAGGATTGGGTTGGTTACTCTACACGATACGGCGACAGTGTTGGTGATTTCTCCCCTCTTTCCATGCTTACAGTTCAGGAGGTTAAAGCAATCGGCAGAGCGTTAGGCCTTCCCGAAATGTTTGTTGAAAAGGTGCCGATTGACGGCCTTTGCGGTAAAACAGATGAAGACAATTTAGGTTTTACTTATGCAACTCTGGACAGATATATCCGCGAAGGAATTTGCGAGGATGAAGAAATAAAAGCAAAAATCGACCGCATGCACAGAATAAATCAATTCAAACTTCAACTTATGCCGGTTTTTCCATACAACCCATAAACCAAAGGTCTGCGAAGCTTTATGCTTCACAGACCTTTTATTTTTTATTCGACAAATGCCGTTTGCTAATTGCTAATCGCTATTTGCTGACTTATCTGAATATCGGCTTATCAATTAATGCAATATCCTTCTTATTTGTACCTTCTAATTCAAGCACAACAATTTCGTTTTCGTCTTTAAGTAAACAACCCGGAAGATATAGTGTGTACTGAGGTCCTCTCTTTAAGAATCTGCCAAGATTAAAGCCGTTTACATAAACTACTGCATTAGCAAAGCCACGCATATCAACAAATGTGTCGATTTTTTCTTCTGCCTTGAATGTGGCTTTAAGGAAAAGTGGCGCACCGCTTCTCTTCTTAGAGTATTTAATCTGAGGAGCAGTTTCCAAATCCATACAGTAAACTGTCCAGTCAACAATTGCCTGACCGCCAAGATAAATTTCGTCAAGACCCTTGCGGTCATAAATGCGCCTTGCATAGTTTATTCTACCAAGAGCGTAAACAAGTATATCCACCTTGCATTCACCATTGAATGCAGGGATTTTTACACTGAAGCTTTCCTCTGCAAGAGCTCTGCCTTTAAGCTTTGTGCGGTCGTAAATATGACTTAATTCGCCATTTATGTATATATATGCAATATCGTGAACACCAAAAGCGTTAAGCTCAGTATCCCCATAATTGCCCTTTAAAACTGTACTGTAAAGGATAGCGCCGCTGTACTGATCATAGCTTTCCATATACTGAGGTATATGAGATTTTTTACGACGAGCAAAGGATTTATAAACCTTCTGTAAATCTGCAAACTCTGTAAATTGAATTTTACCAAGAGCCTGTGTTTTAGAGTCCTCAGGCATTGGTGGAAGTTCTTTACCGAGTTTTTTTGCCATTCTGTCGCGAAGAACAAAGTATTTCTCTGTATACGCACCATTTTCAGAAAGCGGTGCGCCATAGTCGTAGCTTGTAGTGGTTGGACAATAGCGGTCATAATAGTTAGCACCTGAAGAGAAACCAAAGTTTGTACCACCATGGAACATATAAAGGTTAAAGTTAGCGTCTTCCTTAAAGAAGCCATCAATACTTCTTCCTAAGCTTTCCTCTGCGTTGTCTGTATGGTGCTTTGCGCCCCATTGATCAAACCATCCGCACCAGTGCTCACCGCACATAAGAGGTTTATCTGGCTGGAGAAGCTTCAAATCATTAAATCGGTTTTCATTGTATCCACCAAAGTTTGCTACCATAAATTCCTCAGGAATACCGCCGCCTGAGAAGAAATATCTGTCCTCACCATCTGAGGTGAATAATTGGCAGGTTACACCAAGCTCTTTCATAAAGTCTCTGAGCCAATAAAGGTATTTTTTATCTCTTCCGAATGAGCCATACTCATTCTCCACCTGCATTGCAATAAGCTTACCACCCTCAGATTCCTGATATGGTAAAAGCTTCGGAATAAGTACCTTAAAGAAATCTTCAACTGCTTTTATATAATTCTTATCCCAACAACGAAGGCGGATGTTTTTATCTTTAAGAAGCCATGCAGGAAGTCCACCCAAATCCCACTCTGCACAAATATATGGACCTGGGCGCACTATAACATAAAGGCCTAAATCCTGAGCAGTTTTAACAAATTTCTCAATATCAAGCATACCTGAGAAATCAAACTCGCCCTTTTTCTTTTCGTGGAAATTCCAAGGCACATATGTTTCAACAGTATTAAGTCCTGCCGCCTTTAATTTAAGAAGTCTGTCTTCCCAATATTCCT
>CAJGCL010000131.1 GCA_904501675.1 Clostridiaceae bacterium | reverse complement strand
GATGTTAAGTGTGTGCACATAAACACGGGCAAGCCACTCCATCATAGCCTCAAATTTCTGCATAACCTCGTCGTAGTCAAGGTATTCGCTTGTTATTGGTCTGTATTCAGGAGCAATCTGCTTACCCGAAATTTCATCAATACCGCCATTGATAGCGTAAAGAAGGCATTTTGCAAGGTTTGCTCTTGCGCCAAAAAACTGCATTTCCTTACCAACGACCATTGATGAAACGCAGCAAGCTATGGCGTAGTCATCGCCGTGAGTGAAACGCATAAGATCGTCGTTCTCGTACTGAACAGAGGATGTTTCAATAGAAATTCTTGCGCAGAAGCGCTTGAAGTTTTCAGGAAGACGAGTTGACCAGAGAACAGTAAGGTTTGGCTCCGGAGCAGCACCTAAGTTCTCAAGAGTATGAAGATATCTGTAAGACATCTTTGTAACCATATGTCTGCCGTCTATTGCAACACCACCAATTGATTCGGTAACCCACTGAGGGTCGCCGGAGAAAAGGTCGTTATATTCAGGTGTTCTTGCAAATTTTATAAGGCGGAGCTTCATAATGAAGTGGTCAATCATTTCCTGAAGCTCAGTTTCTGTATAAACACCGTTTTTAAGGTCGCGTTCAGCATAAATGTCAAGGAAGGTAGAAGTTCTGCCCAAAGACATTGCCGCACCATTCTGTTCCTTAACTGCACCGAGGTAACCGAAATAGAGCCACTGAATAGCTTCCTTTGTATCCTTTGCAGGCTTTGAAATATCAAAACCATATGAAAGAGCCATCTTTTTAAGGTCCTCGAGGGCACGAATCTGCTCAGAAAGCTCTTCGCGCTCCTGAATTACCTGAGCGTACATAGCAGTTCTTGTGGTTTCCTTCTGCTCAAGTTTGTCCTCAATAAGTCTGTCTACACCATAAAGAGCAACTCTTCTGTAGTCGCCAATGATTCTTCCTCGACCGTAAGCATCAGGAAGACCTGTAATAATATGGCTTGAACGGCAAGCTCTCATTTCAGGAGTGTAAGCATCAAAAACACCTGCGTTGTGAGTTTTTCTGTGAACTGTGAAAAACTTTTTAACTGTAGGGTCAAGCTCGTAGCCATTGTCTTTACATGCTTTTTCTGCCATACGTATACCGCCATATGGCATGAGAGCGCGCTTGAAAGGCTTGTCTGTCTGGAAGCCTACAATTCTTTCTTTTTCTTTATTAAGATAGCCGGGATCGTGAGAAACAATTGTGGATATGATTTTTGTGTCCATATCCAGAACGCCGCCTTTTTCACGCTCCTGCTTTGAAAGTTCAAGCACCTGATTCCATAAATCAATAGTGTCCTGTGTTGGACCTACAAGGAAGCTTTCATCGCCATCGTATGGTGTGAAATTGTGTTTAATGAAACTTCTTACGTTAATTTCTTTTTTCCAGGTTCCGCCTTCAAAACCTTTCCAACTTTCGAAATCCATTATGTTTTCTCCTTCGAATAGAATTAAAGATAATTTTACATTATTAAGTATATCAAAAGCAGCGACAATAATCAACATTATATATAAGGAAAAATAAGACAAAAAGTAGAGGATTTTTAAGTGTTTTGCATAAATAAAAGAAAATTTTTCAAACTATTACCAAAAAGCGAAAAAGGAATGGAAGAAATGTGCGGAATAATTGGAAAAGTCGGAGAGGAAAATGTTATTCCTCAGTTAATAAACGGATTGAAAAAACTTGAGTATAGGGGATATGATTCTGCAGGCGTTGCTTTTGTAGAAGATGACATAATAAACAGAGTTCGTGCCGTAGGAAAGATTTCGGAACTTAAAAAGAAACTATCGCAAGAGGTAATTGAAAGCAGAGTTGGTATAGGTCATACACGTTGGGCAACTCACGGAAGTCCTACGGAAGAAAATGCCCATCCTCACAGAAGCAAAAATGGAATGTTTTATATAGTTCATAACGGTATTATAGAAAACAGCGAGGAAATTAAAAAAAATCTTTTGCCGTATAATCTGGATTTTGAATCAGGCACAGACACAGAGGTTTTTGCCCATCTTCTTGAAAAATACTATGATGGAGAACCGGTTTCAGCGATTGCAAAAGCTCAGGCGGTGCTTAAAGGCTCCTATGCTTTCGGACTCATCTGCAAGGATTATCCCGATGTGATTTTCGGTGCGGCAAGCGGGAGCCCTCTTGTTGTAGTCAAGGGTGAAAATGGTTTTTATATCGCTTCTGATTCAGGCGCAATTGATGAAAAAACTGTGGAAAAATATTCGGTTTCCTGCGGTGAAATCTGTAAAATTACAAGCTCTGCAGCAGAATTTTTCGATCCATCAGGAAAGGCTATAAAAAAGCAAAGAGAAGACTCTCAGAACAGTGAAGATTCCTTCGAAAAAGAGGGCTACGCTCACTTTATGCTTAAAGAAATTTCAGAGCAACCCAGAGCCGTTAAAGATACCCTTGATTCCTTGATTTCATTAGGCGGTGTGTGGCTTCCTCATGTTAATATTGATGAGGATTTTTTTAGTGAAATTCTTGAAAAAATTGTTATTGTTGCTTGTGGTTCTGCATACCACACAGGTCTTGTTGCAAAGCATATAATCGAGAAGCTTACAGGTGTGCCATGTGCTGTGGAAATTGCTTCAGAATTCAGATATTCTCACCCCTTTATTGACGAAAAAACTCTGGCGATTTTTGTGAGTCAGAGTGGTGAGACGGCAGATACACTTGCTTGTTTACGCCTTGCAAAGCATTGTGGGGCGCAGATTATTTCCATTGTGAATGTGAGAGGTAGCGCAATTGCAAAAGAAAGCGACAATGTGATTTTTACAAAAGCAGGCAGAGAAATTGCGGTTGCTACTACAAAAGCCTATAGCGCCCAGCTTGCCGCGTTTTATGCTTTATCAATTTTTATTGGAAGAGAAAAGGGTAAGCTTTCTGAGGAGCAGGAGGAAAAATATATTGAAGAGCTTTCTTTGTTACCGCAAAAAATAAAGGAAACGCTTGAAACGGTAAATGAAAATGCAAAAAAATTTGCTCAAAAAATCTGCAAATGGGACAAAGTGTTTTTTATGGGCAGGCTTACCGATTACGCAACCGCTTGCGAGGGCTCATTGAAGCTCAAAGAAATAAGCTATATAAACGCTCAAAGCTATGCATCAGGTGAATTGAAACACGGCACAATATCACTTGTAGAAGAAGGTACACCCATGATAGCCGTGCTCGGAGAAAGCAAGATTTTTTCCAAAACACTAAGTAATATCTGTGAGGTTGAATCAAGAGGCGCACAAGTGATTGTCATAACCGATATTGCAAAAGAAAATTTGCTTTCAGGCAATCGTACTGTTATTTCCGTGCCCGATACCCTTTCCGAGTTCCGTCAGTCTCTTCTTGTTCTTCCTCTTCAACTGATTTCCTACTACACCGCTCTTCTTCGAGGATGTGATATAGATCAACCGAAAAACCTCGCCAAAAGTGTTACAGTAGAATAATTTGCGGGATTTGGCGAATAACTTGTTTTTCGCCACTGGTAGTACCCTTGTACAGCGTCGCATCTTAAAACGGCGTTCTTCATCCAAATCCCACAAATAAACAGCAGCTCATTTGTTGGAGTTGCTGTTTTTTATTTTTTGTTTGTATTTAATGCAAAGACCAAGTATAATCAAATATATATGAAATGTTTTAACATTAAAGGAGGAGTTTTAATGGCATTTACATATACAGCTCACACAGGTTGCTGCAAAACGAAGATGAATTCACTTGAATCTATAGAAATGGGTGCAAAGTATGGCGCGCCTATTATCGAATTTGATTTGAATTTTGATGAAAGCGGAAATCCCGTGCTTTCTCACGATAAACCTAAAAGTGGTGAGGTTACTCTTGAAGAAGCCTTTAAAAAGGTAAGTGAGTATGAGAATCTCATGGTTAATGTGGATGCGAAAACTTACGTTGCACTTCATAAAGTGCCGGCTATTGCTTCTGAATATGGTATTCTTGACAGAATATTTTTTACAGGCATTGGTGAGGATGCGGTGGATGTTACTCGAAAAACTGCACCACAAGTTGAGTATTATCTTAATATGAAAGTGAGAATGCCTTTATTGCATAGTACTGCCTATCTTCAAAGCCTTGTAAATAAGGTTAAAGAGTGTGGAGCGATAGGAATAAATTTCAATCATAAAAGCGCTTCCCGTAAGCTTGTGAAGTTTCTTCACCAGAACAATTTGCTGGTATCTATTTTTACAGTGGATAAAGAACCCAAAATGCGCAAAATACTTTCTTACGGAGCAGATAATATAACAACAAGAAATCCCGATGTGCTTCAGGAAATTTTAAAGGAGAATTAATATGTTGGAAATTAAAAATAAAAAATTCTATATGGATGGCGAGGAATTTCATATTTATTCAGGTGCTATGCACTATTTCAGAATTCCTGAGGAATATTGGGAAGACAGACTTCTTAAATTAAAGGCGGCAGGACTTAATACTGTTGAAACATATGTGCCTTGGAATTTCCACGAAAAGAAAAAGGGCGAGTTTGATTTTTCAGGAATG
>CAJGCL010000130.1 GCA_904501675.1 Clostridiaceae bacterium | reverse complement strand
TTTGAACGCTGACCTCTTACGGGGAGACCTTTTCTGTGACGAACGCCACGATAGCAACCAATTTCTACAAGTCTCTTGATATCGAAAGCTGTTTCACGACGAAGGTCGCCTTCAACCTTAACGTTGTGATCAATATACTCACGTAATTTTGCTACATCGTCCTCTGTAAGATCTTTAACTCTTACATCTGGATTAATACCTGTAGCTTCGATGATGTCGTTTGCAATCTTTGGACCTATACCGTAGATATAAGTAAGACCAACAACAACTCTTTTATCTCTTGGTAAATCAACACCTGAAATACGCGCCATTTGTCAGTTGCACCTCCAAATAATGGTTTGCGTAAGGCTATTAGCCCTGACGCTGTTTGTGCTTAGGATTCTCACAGATAACCATGATTTTTCCCTTGCGCTTAATTACCTTGCATTTTTCGCAAATTTTCTTGACAGAAGGTCTGACTTTCATTATAGAATACCTCCTAAAATTTGATTTTGCCTAAATCTTATTTTGAACGCCATGTGATTCGTCCACGTGTAAGGTCATATGGCGACATTTCTACTGTAACCTTATCACCCGGAAGGATTCGAATATAGTTCATTCGGAGCTTACCGGAAATGTGGGCTAAAATTTTATGACCATTTTCAAGTTCAACCTGAAATGTTGTGTTTGGTAAAGCCTCAAGGACTGTACCTTCAACTTCGATCATATCGTCTTTTGACATAACAATACCTCCCGATTAAATCTTGTTGCCTGTTATTTTAGCTTTGTCATAATTAACGGTCCACTACTTGTAATAGCAATTGTGTGCTCAAAGTGGGCGGACAATTTACCGTCGGTTGTCTTTACCGTCCAGCCATCGGACAAAGTTTTCACAGACGCTTTACCCTCATTAATCATAGGCTCGATAGCAATTGTCATGCCCGGCACCAAACGAACACCTCTACCAGGAGTTCCGTAGTTCGGTACCGCCGGGTCTTCATGGAGAGCAGTGCCAATGCCATGCCCTGTGTATTCTCTGACAACGCCGTAGCCTCTATCCTCGCAATAGCGTTGGATTGCGCTACCTACATCTCCGAGTCTGCTGCCGGAAACCGCCTTGCTTATGCCTTCGTAAAGGCTCTGCTCAGTTGTTTCTATCAGCCGCTTCGCTTCTGCAGAGACATCTCCGCAAGCGAAAGTAGCAGCATTATCACCGGTGTAACCGTTGATACAGGCTCCGAGGTCGATACTTACTATGTCGCCTGCTCTTAAGATGCGCTTTTTGTCCGGAATACCATGAATAACCTCGTCATTTATGGAAATGCATGCGGATGCAGGAAAACCATTGTAGTTAAGAAATGTAGGTGTTGCACCTTTACTTTCTATATACTTTCTGGCTATACGGTCAATTTCCCAAGTACTTACACCCGGTTCAACCGCTTCACCTGCAACCTTAAGTGCCTCTGCTGAAATCCTGCATGCTTCAAGCATCTGCCTGATTTCTTTCTCGCTTTTAAGCACTATCATGCTTAATCCTCCAATACCTTAAGGATTGAGGCTGTAATCTCCTTGATTGGAGCTGTGCCTTCTACGCTACGAAGCTTACCGCATTTTGCGTAATAATCCTTTAATGGTTCGGTCTGTTCGTGATAAACATTGAGTCTGTCAAGAACTGTTTCAGGAGCATCGTCCTTACGGATCTGAAGCTCGCCTCCGCAAGCATCACAAACGCCTTCAACCTTTGGCTTCTTATTTTCAATATGATAAGAAGAACCGCAAGCTTTGCAAACGCGTCTGCCTGACATTCTGTTTACAATGTTTTCATCAGGTACATCAATATCAACAACCTTGTCAATAACGATGCCCATATTATCAAGAGCCTCAGCCTGAGGAATTGTTCTTGGGAAACCATCAAGGATGAATCCGTTTGAACAATCATCGGCTGCAAGCCTTTCCTTAATGATGCCTATAACAACATCATCAGGAACAAGCTTACCGGCTTCAATGAATGATTTTGCTTTAAGACCCATATCAGTTCCATTAGCTAACGCTTCACGAATGATGTTACCTGTTGAAATTGTTGGAATCTTAAGTTCAGCAGCAATAATTTCTGCCTGTGTACCCTTGCCTGCGCCGGGTGCACCGAGGAATATAAGTTTCATCATTAAGCCCTCCCTAAAAATTAATCAAGGAAACCTTTGTAATGACGAAGCATCATCTGGCTTTCAAGCTGTTTTACAGTCTCAAGAGCAACACCAACCATAATGATGATTGAAGTACCGCCAAGAGAAATGTTCATGCCCTTGCCCTCACCGAGAATTGCTTCTGTAATGATTGTGAACAATGTTGGGAACAATGCTACAACGCTGAGAAGCAATGCGCCGAGAAGAATAATTCTTGAGATGATTTTCTCGATATACTGAGCAGTTGGCTTACCTGGACGGATACCAGGAATTGTACCGCTGTTATTACGGATATTGTTAGCCATCTCAGTAGGATTGTACTGAATTGCTGCATAGAAATATGCAAAGAAAATTATCATAAGGAAAGAGAGAACTGCGTAAACCACACTCGTTGGTGCGAACCAACCGAAGAATGTCTCCCAGAAGCTGTCCTCTTTAATCTTGCTCGAAACAAACAATTCGATTGTTGGAGGAAGAGAAAGGATTGAGCTTGCGAAGATAACTGGCATAACGCCACTCATATTAACCTTAATCGGAATATGTGTGCTCTGACCGCCATACATTTTACGGCCAACAACTCTCTTAGCATACTGAACAGGAATTCTACGTTCAGCATTATCCATCCATACGATGAAAGCAATCATAAGAAGATAACAAACAAGAACGAATGGAGCAAGGAAGTAGTAAATACCGCCTCGGCTGAAGTAGCCGTTTGTTTCAACACCGAAGAGCATTGTCATTTCTGTAGGAATACGAGAAATGATACCAGCGAAGAGGATAATGGAGATACCGTTACCGATACCCTTGCCGTTAACCTGCTCACCAAGCCACATAACAAGTGTTGTACCTGCTGTGAGAACTGCAATAATAACAAGTGCCTGGAATACCTGTGGGAAAATATCTTTACCTGTATAAAGAACATACTTCTTTGAGTTAAGGTAAATGAAATATGCCACTGACTGAAGTAAACCGAGAGCAAGTGTCATGTAACGGGTAATCTGTGCAATTTTCTTTCTGCCTTCTTCGCCTTCTTTTGAAAGTCTCTCAAGAGCAGGGATAGCAACAGTTAACAACTGAATAATAATTGAACTGTTGATGTAAGGTGTGATAGAAAGTGCAAAAATTGTACCGTAGTTGAATGCATCACCTGTCATCATGCTCAGGTAGTTAAGAAAAGTTGTACCTGATGATGAATCGATAAGACCTGTACCAGGAATATCGATGAATGGAACCGGAATGTTAGCACCGATTCTATAAATAACAACGATGAATGCTGTAAAAAGAATCTTTTTTCTTAAATCGGGGATTTTCCATGCATTAGCCAAAGTCTGAAACATGTTAAATCACCTCTGCCTTTCCTCCAGCAGCTTCGATTTTCTCTTTAGCTGCATTAGAATAAGCATCAGCCTTAACTGTGAATTTCTTTGTAACGTCACCGTTAGAAAGAATCTTAACACCGTCAAATCTATTTTTGATGATGCCTGCTGCTTTGAGTGCCTCAACATCAATAACTGCACCATCATCGAATTTTGCATTAAGAGTACCTACGTTAACTGTAACGATATTCTTTGCAAAAATGTTTACAAAACCTCTTTTTGGAAGACGACGCTGTAAAGGCATCTGACCGCCTTCAAAACCGACCTGCATACCGCGACCGGCACGTGCCTTCTGGCCTTTGTGACCCTTACCGGCTGTTTTACCCTGACCTGATGCAGGACCTCTACCGATACGCTTTACTTCCTTTTTGGAACCAGCTGCGGGTGAAAGCTCGTGAAGCTTCATATGTTGCACCTCCTTGCTTATTCTTCAGTAGCCTCAATAAGATGAGCGATTTTCTTTATTTTGCCTTCGGTCTGTGGATTCTTTGGCTGAACAGAAGTATCACCAATCTTATGAAGACCTAACGCATAGGCGGTGGCAATCTGATCTTTCTTTGAACCGATAAGACTCTTAACGAGCTTAACTTTAATGTTAGCCATTTATGCCATCCTCCTTAGTCTTTAAAATGCTTTACTGATTTGCCGCGGATGTTAGCAACTTCTTCAACGTTACGGAGCTTCATAAGTCCGTCCATTGTAGCTCTAACTACGTTGCAAGGGTTGTTTGAACGAAGTGCCTTAGCACGAATGTCCTTAATACCAACTGTCTCAACAACTGCACGAACTGGGCCGCCGGCGATAACACCGGTACCAGGTGCAGCAGGCTTGAGAAGCACAACGCCTGCGCCAAATTTACCAATAATCTCGTGAGGACTTGTTGTACCCTTAAGAGCAACCTTAACGAGATTTTTCTTTGCGCCCTCGATGCCTTTACGAATAGCATCCGGAACTTCGTTTGACTTACCTAAGCCAAAACCTACTGTGCCTTCGCCGTCAC
>CAJGCL010000129.1 GCA_904501675.1 Clostridiaceae bacterium | reverse complement strand
GTTACACCATCAAATTCGTTGAAATTACCACCAATTCCATTACAGGTAATTCTTATAAATTTATCTTCTATTTCTACCCAACTCTCAATATCTGACGAATATTGTTTCAACATATGAGCAGAAAGTGATGTATCAACCCACAAATCTCCGTGAGTTGGATTATCAGGAGGAGTAGCGCCTACAACATAATCCTCATACAAATCCCCATCACCGCGGCATAATGTACACTCTGCCCTCGCTCCTATAAAAGTTGCTTCAAGAGAGCCATAATCTGATAAATCCGCGGTATTTATATAAACCTTATCAGGGAAGATAATAAGCTTAGCACCCATTGAAACAAAGGTACGTTCCCCTTTTATATCAGGAAAAGAAAGTCCAGAAACCGCCACCCCTCCGTAGTAAAGGCTACCGTTATTTATGTAGCACAGCTTCTCTTTAGAAAACAATCCCTGAAGCCTGTTACCTGACACATTGAAAAATGCTCTTTTGTTACGAGGAGAAAGCATGGGATAATTATCAGATGACATATTCTCTTCAAAGTAAAAAGCATTCTCGTCGGCAATAAGATTATTTTCATAACCTTTAAAGGCAGTGATAATATCCCTTTGCTTCTGTGGATTATAAAGAGACGGCTTAAACATATAAATCCCCTGCCTTTATCTTGGTGTTTTTCGAGATTTTTGTCTTGCGGTTAATTGCGTCTCCCATTTCCTTATAAAGCCTGTTGAAAAGCTGAGTTGAGTTATTAAACCTAGTAATTTCACCATTAAGATAATCAAGCTTCATATTGAGATACAAAGAATAAATTTCGCTATATTCTTCAGGCGCTTTGAGAATAGTCTCGCAAGGTGTCAATGAAGAATAGCCTGAAAAACTTTCTTCACCACGAGCTTGAAGATATTCGCAGAATATTTTGTGGTCCAATTCAGAAATCCACTTGATTTTTTGTTCAGCAGAAAGCTGATTGCTTCTGCAATTATCAAAATCTTCTATTGCATTAATGAGTTTCATTCAATCCCTCCTCAAAGAGAGATATTTGCATCAATATATTCCGCAGAAACAGCCGCCATTTTTTCGCTGTTTCTGATAACCTCGGCAAATCTTTCAGGAATTTCTACAGTTTTTCCTGTCTGTACAAGAATGCGCTCACCATTAACACCAATAAAGCGCTCCGTATCATTTCTTGACTGCTTAGGAATAAATACACTTACAAGCTTTTCTGTTTTGTTATTTGCCATATAAAATACCTCCATTTATTTTCGTGAGTAGGGACTTTAGCCCCTACTCACTTTTTAACATTCAATCAATCCTTATGGATTAATCTAATTGAAGATTGGGATGCAGAGCGCCGTTTTAAGATGCGACGCTGTACAAAGGTACTGCGAGCAGATTAAAACAAGCTATGCGCCCAAGATTCAATTAGATTTTGCTGTAGAGCTAAAGGCAGAACCACTTTCGATTCGAATCATATACTCTTCAACAAGTCTCTTTGCTGTTTTAAGACCCTTCCAGCCTACAGATGAACGCTGGTTAAGCGGGTCGTTACCGTAACCCTTCTGCTTAACAATGTGTTCAATACCGCCGCCTGTAACGGAAGTTACACCGTAAGCATCTGCACCGATAATAAGAGTTGCGAAAACTGCGCAGTTTCCTGCACCCTCATTCCAGATTTTTGCCTCTGTTGACTCAACGAAACGAACACCTCCAAGGCAACCGATTTCGCCATTAAGCATATTTTCAGGAGTAGCGTACTTCTGTACCTCCATCCACTGATTGCCTGCTTCCTGCATAAGGTCATAAGCAACGTATGGGTGAATAATACCAACGTAGTAGCCATCAATCTTAGGTGCATTCATAGCCTTAAGCTCTGCCGCTGCCTTGAAAACATCTTTAACGCGGAGAAGAGCTGTATTATCAATAGCACTTCTTGAGGCAACTGTTGTTTCTGTGCCGTCTGATGCTACCTTAGGGCAATAAAGCACGTTAGTACCGCCAACAATTTCGTTACGTACAATTGTATCCATTGTAAGACCTGCCTGAGCAGAAAGCTGCTTTGTTGCTTCAACAATCGTATTGTCGACCGCTGTAAGCTCAAGAAGGTCAGACTGTTCAATATAATCACCATACTGCTCAACTGTTGCAGAAACTGATGATACATTAAGCTTATTACCTGTTGGTGTTACACCCTCTGTAAGAGGTGTAAGCGCCTTAGGGAGAGAAGAAAACTTTCTGAACTCAATGATTTTACCGCCATTCTTGGGGATATCACGCTTCTGACCAAACTGGTCATGCACAAGATAAGGTGATGCAAGAGTGATAAGTGTTTTATCGTAAAAAGTTTTCATTTCCGCACTGAGGTTGTTACCCTCAGTTGCAGAGGTTGTTGTATTTACTGCTTCGCCCGCTGCGAAAAGCTGAAGATTTAAAATAAAGTCTTTCATATTTCTCCTTTCAAACGATGTCAGAATTTTATACTGGCACCGTTTTCGACCTGTTTTAATATTTTTAAAATATCGCGTGAGGTCAGGGAATTGACATCTACTGAGGTAACAATACCACTTTCTGCTGAAACGCCATTTTCAACAGGGCGTCTGCCCTTTGCTTCAATATTCTGAACCATTTGCTGACGGACAGCATCAGCAGTGTACTGCATTGCGCCTGAAATAATCTCATCCTTATGAACTGTTTCATAAGCTGTACTCAAAGGAACTCCGCTTAAAAGCAGTTGTGAGAAAAGCTTGTTACTTCTTATTTCGTTTCTTAAATCAAAATCCGGTATAGCTTTTTTCATAGCTTCGCTTTCCTGAAGCCATGTACTGATTTTATTTCTTAACCTATCCTGATATGGTGCCTGATTTTCTTCCTGAATATTTTCAGACGCTGCAGCACCCTCTATTGCACTAAGAAGCTTGTCCTCCTCGCCGGGAGAAATGCCGTATTTTTCCATAAGGCTTTCTACTGCGGGCGCTACTCTGCTTTTATAGGCTTCAAGTTCCTTTGTTTCTTTAAAGCGTTTGTCAATTATCGCCTGTGTTTTCTTTGTGAACTGCTCTTTGAATTTTCCGTTTATAAGCTCAGAAAATTCATTATCACAGTTTTCGGTATTCTCTTGCCCGGCGTCAGCAAAATCGTCGCCCGTTTCACCCTCAACAACGCCTTCACCCTCACCTGAAAACAATTGTAAATTCAGGGTATACCAAAGTAATTTTTTCATATTTGTCCTTTCTTGTTGCAACATTCATCGTCTTTCCGAAGTGTCTTGATATATATAAAAACTGCTTGGCCTTTGCAGTTTTTTGCAAAATTTATTTAAATCTTACGTATTGCGGATAACCTTCTTCAAGCATTAAAAGACCTGTAATACAAGCATCAAAAACACCTTTAATGCGAGCTTTGGAAAAATCAAAATATTCGATTTCCAAGCATATATATCCGTCTCTTACAATTTTTCTTATTAGTTTTATATTGCCGGCACTTTCTTCATCAAGCATGCAGTTGAGAAGCGTGTACGCTAAGGTTGAAATACCAGCGCACACAATATCTTCTCCGTACTTCCCGAAATTGCTGTGCCCTTCAATTGTTAAAAAAAGCCTGTCGTAATACTCTCTGTGATATACGGTGGTCAAAGCATACTCACCTCTGCACTGAGCCTTGCAGCCAAAGCGCTTTTTCCTTCAAAATCCATCATGCTTATGGCAAGCAAAGCCTGAGCCCTGTTTTCAGGGTTGAACATTCCTGCTCCATAGAGCTGTAGCGCCAGTTCATTCTGACTTATTTTTGAAAAAGGACTTGCTTTATCTGCGCTTACCTTTATATCAAACACAGGCTTACGAAGAAGAATTTCCTCGCCGAAAGCTACGCCTTGATTTCTGATTTTTATATGAGAATTATCGTAGGAAATAAATTCTCTTTCTCCGTTTTCACCTAAAATCCTGAAAAATCGTGGCTCGTCATAAAACTGACGTATAAGTTCAATTGCAAGCATATTTATTTCAGAAAATGCTCTAAAGCCGCCTTTAACCATATCGCGAGTAAGCTTCGAGCCAGCTTCCTGAAGAGCTGCAATTGCACTTGCTGCAGTAACACCGCTTGAAACACCACCCTGCGAAAAGTCTCTGTTCCCGCTTGTTTCCTTAAGCTCATCAACCTTGCTGTTAAGAATGCCAAGATATATTTCAGGGATGCCGGAAAGCCTGATTTCACGGATACTGTCCTCGCCCAAGTTACTACCGGAAACGTGAACGAAGTTGTTTGACCAATCTGCAAACTCCTCCTCATTCACCGCACCCGATGAGTTTATAAAATAACGCGGACTTATTGCCATAGATGCTCTTTTCACAAGAGAATTTGATAAAACATCTATCTGCTTCTGAGCATCCTTCATAATATCGATATAGCCGAAACCGCAAGGTGTGCCCTCTTCTACAAACAATGTATCGAAAACAAATGGATATTTCCCGTGGTCATAGAAACCTCTTTCCATATATTCAGGGTCATTCTCCGACGCATAAAGAAGCTGTCCGTTACAGATTTTGCAGTAATGCACAATCTCCATACCATTCCTTATAATCTTGTAATAGCGGTCTACCACTGCGCTT
>CAJGCL010000128.1 GCA_904501675.1 Clostridiaceae bacterium | reverse complement strand
TATCATCTTCCATCCGAAGACTTCCGTCAACAAAACTCCGTTCGACTTGCATGTGTTAAGCGCGCCGCCAGCGTTCGTCCTGAGCCAGGATCAAACTCTCTAAAAAATTGTATATTTAAGTCCGTAGACCTAAAAATCTTTTTTAAAGCTTGTTAGCTCATTTTGATACTCTAGCGTATCTTTCCTTACTTCTTTCGAAGTCCGAATTTTACTTTCGCATTATTGCGCTCAAAAAAATCTCAAGGGTTTTTTTCTTTTATCGTTGTTTAATTTTCAAGGTTCGTTTCGCTCCCTCTCTCAAGGGCGCCTAAAGATAATATCATAACTATCTTCTCTTGTCAACATCTTTTTTGAGTTTTTTGAAACTTTTTTCCACCGCTCCGGGTGTTTCGGTTTCTACTCTACCAAAAAGTTTGCGATGTGTTTTCAAGGTTCTCGTCGTTTCCCTCTTGGGCACCAACGGGATTGAATTATACTAAACACTTTCGCAAAAGTCAACACTTTTTTTAAAACTTTTTTGAAAAAATTTAAATTATTTTTTAGCTCACAATATATAGTGTTTCGCCTATATTTTAACCACAATTTTACTGTAGATACATTTGTCAAAACAATGTATAAAACGTAAAATTTGGGATATATCTATTGTAAAACTATAATGAGGTGTATAAATGGAAACTAAAAAACTCAGTCTGCATAAGCTTCTTCACACAAGCGCAGGAAAATCGCTCTGCCTTCTTCTAAGTATTATTATTATAATATGTATAGGAGCAACATTTAAAATCGACACTGATAAAAACGAGGCTCAACAGGTTCTTTCCAGATTAGGCTCTCGTGGCGATGAGGTGCGAAGAATCCAGAACAAGCTGAAGGCTCTCGGCTTCTTTAACGGAACAGTAGACGGTATATATGGAGTCAAAACTCAACGTGCTGTCAGAAACTTTCAGAAATCAGTTGGCATTACTGCTGACGGTGTAGCCGGACAGAAAACACTTCTGTATATGGGTCTTAGTTCAGGAGACTCCGGGTCAAACACCGGTGGCTACAGTTCATCTGATGTATATCTTCTTGCAAAAGTTATTGCTGCAGAAGCAAGAGGCGAAAGCTATACCGGTCAAGTTGCTGTAGGCGCAGTTGTTCTTAACAGAGTTGACTCCTCTTCCTTCCCTGATACAGTAGCAGGTGTAGTATACCAGAAGGGCGCCTTCTCCGCTGTAACCGACAGTAACTGGAGTGTGGCACCGGACAACACCTCAAGGAAGGCAGCGCAGGACGCAATAAACGGCTGGGACCCCTCCGGTGGTGCGTTATACTATTATAATCCTGCCAAGACATCAAACAGATGGATTCGTACCCGCCCTGTTATAACAACAATAGGAAGACATCTGTTTTGTAAATAGCTTTAATAAAAGCATAGAGCGCGCTCCTAAAAAGGAGTCGCGCCCTATGCATTATTTGGAAAGAATGAATAACCACATTATAGACACGATAAAGAGGTTTGTCAAGCATTTATTCCATATTTATCCACTTGCACTTATGTAAACCAGGTTAAATCAATGTTATCGGCAACTAATTTGCCACCCAATCTGTTAGGATGAACATTATCCCCACCAAGATATTCCTTCTTGGAGCAAGTAGGCTTTTCAGGATTAACCACCAGACCTGCCTGGTCGTAGAAAGCATAGAAATGCTCTCTATTTTCGAAAAGCAGCTTGTTGGTTTGCGTAACAAGCGCTTCTTTTTCAGGACGTGAATCTATACTCTCGCCAAAGTTGAGGATATTGAAAACAATCAGCTTTATTCCTCTTTCCTTCAGCTTGTCGGCTATTGTTATCATACCGTTAACGAAATCCTCTGCAGATGATTTTTCTGACTTGGGTGCCTGAATTGTGCCGGGCTGAAGAAAGTCATTTGTACCGAGAGCAATAATAACGTATTCAACGTTGTGATAATTAAGAATATCTCTTTCTAAACGGTTAAGACCACTTTTGCCAAAAAGACCTTTGCAGAAAAAGCGTGTGCTGAAATCTCTCAAAAGCCTTGTTCCCATAATAGATTTATTTATAACAGAGTATCTGCCCGGATATGCTTCGTATATTCTATCAGCAAAGGCGTTTGTCCAGTATCCCTGCTGACTTATAGAGTCTCCATAAACAACAATGCTCTTGGAATTTGTTTCATTTAACACCTCAACGGACTGAAAAAGCGGTATTGGCTTATGGAAATACATTTTTAAAAGAGAGGATGCAACCTCGCGAACCTTATCTCTTTTTCTTCTTTGGTTCTGTATCTGAGATACAGACGCAACATCGCCTTTAACAGTCAGGAGAGTAGCATTGTCAATAAGGTTACCACTACGAAGAGCGCCTTTTTCAACATAGGCACTTATGCAGAAATATTCTCCTGCTTCAATCCGGAGAGGAATTTCATCACTTAAAGCCACTTCACCTTTTTTAAGACAAAGTGATTTTTGGGAATTAACTGTTACTGTTTTGCATTCACCAACAAAGTTGCCTTCTTTATCGCACTTAGCAGCAGACAAGGCACCTATGTAAACATCGCCCTTTGCACATTCATTTGAAAGCTCGAAACGAACGCACTTGCCCGAAACAGCAGACCTCATAATAAGCCTGTATGTTTTCTCACAAGACGGATAATAAAAATATGATAAAGCGGAATGAGCCTGACCCCATACCTGTACCCACTTGTTATCCACAAAATCACCCCTTTATTCTGATGGGTACATTTTAATATGTATATTGATAAAAGTCAACGAAAGCTCTTGTTTGATTGGGAATGTTTTGTTTAAATTTTAACAAATCTCCCTAAAACGCTTGAATTAAAGCGCAAATTATAGTATGATAAATTGGGGAAAATTGGTAGACAGATTTTTGAACAAATGCCATTAATTTGTATACCATATATATATTATAGTTCCTTATCGTTTTATCAAAATACAAAATGAAGGAGAAAAGACTATGCAAAAGGTACGTTTTACCGAGACCGTGTTGCGCGACGCTAACCAGTCCCTTATTGCAACACGAATGAAATTCCGCGAGTTTGAGCCTATTCTCAAAGAATTGGATAAAGCCGGCTACTACTCTCTTGAGTGCTGGGGCGGTGCAACATTCGATTCATGCCTTCGTTACCTTAACGAAGACCCTTGGGAGAGACTCAGAAAAATCAAGAAGGCTTGCCCTAACACAAAGCTTCAGATGCTTTTAAGAGGACAGAATCTTCTCGGCTACCGCCACTACCCTGATGACGTTGTTCGTATGTTCGTTAAAAAGAGCATTGAAAACGGCATCGATATTATCAGAATATTTGACGCTCTTAATGACGTTAAGAATATTGAGGTTGCAGTTGATGAAACTGTTAAAAACGGTGCTATTGCTTCAGGTGCTATCTGCTACACAATAAGCCCTATCCACACTCTTGATTCTTACGTTGAGCTTGCAAAGAATATGCAGAGCCTCGGTTGCCAGACAATTGCCATTAAAGATATGGCAGGTATCCTTAGTCCTGCAGAAGCACATAAGCTTGTTTCTTCACTTAAAGAAGCAGTTGACCTTCCTATCGTTCTTCACACCCACTGCACAACAGGCCTTGGCTTTATGACATGCCTTAAAGCAGTTGAAGCAGGTGTTGACGTTATTGACACTGCTATCTCAACAATGTCAGGCGGTACAGCTCAGCCTGCAACAGAAACTCTTAACTACACTCTTGCAGAGCTTGGTTACGACACAGGTCTTAACTCAGATTCTCTTCGTGAGATTGCAGACTTCTTCAAGCCAATCAGATCAAAAGCTCTTGAAAGCGGTCTTCTTAACCCAACAGTTCTTTGCACAGACGCAAAGGCTCTTGATTATCAGGTTCCGGGCGGTATGCTTTCAAACCTTGTTGCTCAGCTTACTGCTCAGGGCAAGATGGACAAGTTTGACGAGGTTCTTCTCGAAACACCAAGAGTACGTGAAGATTTAGGTTACCCACCACTTGTTACACCTATGAGCCAGATGGTTGGTGTTCAGGCAACAAACAACGTTCTTGCAGGCGAACGCTATAAGAACGTTTCTAAAGAAGTTAAATCATACCTTATGGGTGAATATGGTAAAGCTCCCGGCGCTATCAACGAAGATGTTAAGAAACAGATTCTTGGTGACGTAAAGGGAATCGAAGGCAGATTTGCTGATACTCTTGAGCCTGCATTCGAAGCTGCTAAGGCAGAAATCGGCGAAAAGGCTCATAGCGATGAAGATGTTCTTTCATACATCGCATTCCCAACACAGGCGGAAAATTACTTTGATTATCGCGATGAGATGGCAGGTAAGATTTACACCTACGAATTCAAAGCTATTGACTAAGGAGGATTTATTATGACATTTCTTCCTTTAGCAAACGAAAACCTTGATTTTGGTGGTGCTCTTGGTATCTCAGGTCTTGGTTTTGGAATAGTTCTTGCTGTACTTGCTGTTCTTGCAATCTTTGTTATTCTTCTTTCAAAGATAATTAACGCAGGCAAGAAAAACAAAACAGAAGCTCCAACAGAAACGGTTGTTGATTCTGCTCCGGCCACTGTTCCTGCAACAGAAAATAATGAAAATCCTGCAAAGGTTGAAGAGGAAGCTTCAGAAATTCCTCACATTCCCGGATATGTTGTTCTTGACGGC
>CAJGCL010000127.1 GCA_904501675.1 Clostridiaceae bacterium | reverse complement strand
TTTGTATATGGAATAATTTCATCACCTTTACGAAGGTTAATAAAATTCTTCATTACATCAGGATTTTCAGGAATGAGAATATCAATTTCCATTTCCTTATCAGTTCTGTCAGAATATCCATGGCAAACCTTAAGGTAACCTAGCATTGATTCTTCAATGTTCTCGTAACCATTAATCTGGGAAACTATCTGGCTATCGTTGTAATTTGCCTGACCATCCTTAAGAACTACCTGAAGGTCATACTGAGCGATACCTGTTCCCTTACCATATTGATTATCAATAACACCACTTATGGCATCACGAAGACCGCACGCAGCAAGAAGAAGCGCTGTACAACCTGCGATACCTATAATGGTAACTGCAAAACGCTTTTTGTTCCTGAAAAGGTTTCTTACTGTAACCTTACCTGTAAAGCTAAGCTTTGACCAGATAAAATCAACCTTTTCAAGGAATACTCTTTTACCTGCTTTAGGAGCCTTTGGCCTCATAAGCACTGCAGGAACAGAAGCAAGCTCTTTATAGCAGGCATAATATGTTGCAAAGCTGGTTGTTCCTATTGAAAGCACTACTCCCAAAACAAGGAACAGTGGCATAAATGATGCAATAAGGTCAGGCATTTCATACATAATACCCCACGCCGCTGCAAGGATTTTAGGCACTGCGGTAAACCCAAGAGAGATACCGAGTACAACACCAAATCCACTTGCAAGGCCTGCATAAAGAAGGTATTTGCCTGCAATCATTTTGTTAGAATAACCTAACGCCTTAAGAGTACCTAACTGGGTTCTTTCCTCTTCAACCATACGTGTCATGGTTGTAAGGCAAACCATTGTTGATACTATGAAGAAAAGAGTTGGGAAAATATAAGCAAGGCGAACCATATTATCTGCCGCCTGACCGTAACCTGTATAACCCGGGTTATCGTGCCTTGTATATACACTCCAGCCTACACCCTCATTGATGTTTTCAATAAGGCCTGCACCTTTATTGTATGCAGTACGGGCAACGCCTATTTTAGAGTTTACAAGCTCTTCTTTTTCTGCAAAGGTTTTTTCTGCCTGCTCAATAATAGCTTGAATATTCTGGTACTGAGTCATTTTAAGGGCAAGGGTTGCCTGAGCAGTCATATATTTTGTTTGGGCTTCGATTGAGCCATACTGAAGCTCATCACCGCTTGCTTCAATCTGAGTCTTATATGCCTGAAGCTGTTTTTCTGCTTTATCAAGCTGAGCTTGAGCCGCATCAAGCTGAACTTTTGCATCAGCAAGTTTCTGCTCTGCAGCTGTACATTCTGCATTATTTACATCGTACTCTGCTTTGCCTTCTGCATATTGTTGCTTTGCAACTGCAAGCTCTGAATTATATTGGTCAAGAAGCTGTTCAACCTCAACAATAGCATCTGCTGCCATACCCTGAGCGGTAAGGTTGGACGCTGAACGAAGAATATTTGCAAGTTCAGGGTTTGTTTCCTCTAATCTGTCTGCCATCTGGTCAAGATGAAGGTCGTCTTGGGCAACATTCTGATTTTCTTCAAGGGTTTTTAGTGTGCCTGTAGCAGTCTCAACAAGAGTTTCTGTATATTTTATTTCCTTCTCTGCAACAGTTAACTGAAGCTTTGCTTCGTTAAGTTTCTCTCTTGCGGAATCTGCTTCCATCTTCTTTGCATTATACTCTGTTTGCTTATTTGCAAGAGTAACCTGACTTTGTGAAAACTGAGTGATTTTTGCATTATATTCATTTACTGCAGCAACATACTGGTTGCTACCATCCTGAAGCTGACCCTGAACTTTGGCATACTCCTCGTCCATAGTCTTCTGAGCCTCTTCAAGCTGCTTTGCGCCTGTTTTTTCAAGCTCATAAAGCTCTTCAAGCTGTTTTCTACCCTCTTCAAGAGCACCACCAACAGTAGATTCTGCAATATCTATTTGCTGCTTTGCAGACGCTACCTTCTGAGGAAGACCTATAATAAGTCTGTTTCTGCTTTCGGCTGAAAGCTTATCTGCCTCTGCAGCAATTTTCTGCTGCATGGACTTAACAAACTCGTCATATTCCTCTGAATAGGCCTCATATTCGTCAGCACCTTCAAGGGTAATATATGCTTCACTGTAGTAGGTTATATTGTCGGTAAAAGCATCGTTACTAACGTAAATAAAGTCGCCAAGCTTACCACTACCTGCGGTTGTAACACCGCGTTCGTATGAAACCCAATAAGGAGTCTGAATAACACCAACGATTGTAAGGATATTATGTTTGAGATAATAACCTATATCTTCGTCATCACCTCTGATTTTGAGGGTGTTACCTATTTTAAACTGTTCAGGTGTTGTAAGACCACTACAAGTTACAACGCACTCGTTAGGAGATTCAGGGTAACGTCCTTCAATTAGTTTAAGTCTGTTTATATAGTTAGGGTTATCTTCTCCATTTTGGAAATTAACCGCAGTCATAAGGTCCAGACCTGTAACTTTTATGGTCATTTCAGAACCATCAATATCAACGATACCTTCGTACTCGCCCTTATCGTTAGGAGTTTGTACGTAACCGTCAACAAACTTAACACCTTGTACTGCTTCCACGCCTTCTATCTGACGGACTTTTTCAAGTTCTTCATCGTAGAGACCAAGGTAAGACTGCAGACGAAGGTCCATAAGATTATATTCATCGTAATATGTATTTGCGGTGTCCACCATATCGGGACCAATAGCATTAAGACCACAGAACAAACCGCTTCCCATCGCAACTATTGCAATAATCGATACAAATCTGCTGAAAGAACGCTGTATCGAACGGAAACTGTCTGTAATATAGGAACTTGTCATTTTAATATATCCTTTCAAATATCCTTGTTACTGATTACCATTCGATGTCTTCAACAGACATTGGATTATCATTAGTTGTTATGTTGACAACTCTACCGCTCTTCATGGAAATAACTCTATCTGCCATAGGAGTAAGCGCCTGGTTATGAGTAATGACTATAACTGTCATACCTGTTTCGCGGCTTGTATCCTGTAAAAGCTTTAAAATCTGCTTACCTGTATTGTAGTCAAGAGCACCTGTTGGCTCGTCGCACAAAAGAAGCTTTGGGTTTTTAGCGAGTGCACGTGCAATTGAAACACGCTGCTGCTCACCGCCTGAAAGCTGAGCCGGGAAGTTATCGAGACGTTCTGCAAGACCTACTCTTTCAAGAACCTTTGCGGGATTGAGCGCTTTTGTACCAATCTGAGTTGCAAGCTCAACATTTTCAAGAGCAGTGAGGTTAGGAACAAGGTTATAGAACTGGAAAACGAAACCAACATCGTAACGTCTGTACTCAATAAGACGCTTACTGTCATATTCATTGATAAGGTCGCCTGCAACGCGCACCTTACCATCGTCGCAATCATCCATACCGCCTAAAATGTTAAGAACTGTTGTTTTACCTGCACCACTGGCGCCCACAATAACGCAAAATTCACCTTGCTCAACATTGAAGGTTACACCATCGGCGGCGTTAATAACAATCTCGCCCATTTTATATCTTTTGTAAACAGAATCAAATTCAATAAAGCTCATTTATTTCAGCCTTTCAAAAAAATAAATATTCATATGGCAGGATTACTCCTGCCATATCACAGTTATATAATATTTTACAATAAATCGTACTGCAAGTCAACAAAATAATATGATAACAAAGAGTAAATATTTTGTTAACAAACAATGTTTTGTAAATTCATTTTTACGCCATTGTTTTATATATTTCATTCATAACTTTTGACGCTATCGGCAACGCTGTTGAAGAGCCCCAACCACCATTTTCTGCTACAACAACAATTGCTATCGGGCATTTTTCGTTCTGAGAAAACCCTACAAACCATGAATGTGGTTTTTCTTCGTCGCCAACCTCTGCTGTGCCTGTTTTACCGCACATTGAAAGCCCTTGAAAATTATAATCTCCATATTTGTTTTCCACAGTTTTTCTCATCATTTGTCCTATTTCATCGGCAATAGTGCCATCAAGATATATTCTGCTTTCAGTGGAAGTTTTCTCTGTTACTCTGCCAGCAGGAGTTGTAACATTTGATACGGCATATGGCAAAATTGCTTCGCCACCATTTGCAACAGCACCTATTACTGTAAGCATGTGATAAGGGTTTACGAGCGTATTGTACTGTCCCACACTTGCCCATGCAACATCACCTGAAGAAGCATTAGAAAGATTAATTGTACTTTCAGATGTTGAACCATTACCGAATGAAAAGCTTTCGCCAAACCCCATCTGCACCGCAGTTGCCTGAAGGCTTTCTTTGCCAATTTTCTCTGAAAGCACTGCGAAGGCACAGTTACAGGAATTAGAAAAGCTCTCATGGAAATTCATTTTTCCATGTTTGGAAGGACACGTCACCTTAACCCCGCCAATTACGTCTTCACCTGAACACGTATACGCGAAACTATTTATATCACTGACATTCTGAATTGCACTGATTGCTGTAATAACCTTAAAAGTTGAACCGGGAGTATATAAGCCATCAATCAATCTATTCAGATATATTCCATCATATTTCCCATCAGAATTTTCTTCTATATCCTCATTTGAGGGTTTGTTTTTTATATCATAGTTAGGGCAAGAAACAGAGCATATAAGCTCCCCTGTTTTATAATTATAAGCAGCTACAACACCTTTTTTACCTTTCATGGCATCATATGCTACGGCACACACGCCACTATCTATAGTAAGAGTAACATCATTACCCTTCCCGTATCTTTCAAGGGTATAAATACCTGTAACAGGATTATAGCCTGCAAGCTGAGATTTATATGCAGTCTGAACA
>CAJGCL010000126.1 GCA_904501675.1 Clostridiaceae bacterium | reverse complement strand
GGACGATTTGTATCTTCGATTGGCTCATCTTTAACTGTTTTCTTGATAGCGTATTCGTCAACAAGTGTTACCTTCTGAGTATCATCGTTAACAACATATGCCTTATAGATAAGTCTGTCGCCATCAACCTCAACGTTTGAGAAACAACCACCTGCATATTGGTTAGTCTCAACACCGTTCTCATCCTTTTCGGATCTTGTGGTAAAGCAAGCATCTGCAGCATCCATGATAGGAGCATATGTGCCATCATTTACGCCATATCTCTTTGTACCTGCAGTTGAAGGAAGGATATATACAGCACCATCAGGATTAACTGCAAATGTTGTATCCTTACCATTGAATTTTTCAGTTACGTAAACTGTATCTTCACAAACTGCATCGCCTTTAACCTGCTGAGTTCTGAAGTACATATGGTCATGACCTGAAAGAACAAGGTCAACACCTGTTTCATCAACAATTTCGATGATTGTATCTCTCATAATAAGAGTATCAGGCTTATTAATATTCTTACCTGCAGAATATGCAGCACGGTGAAGGAGAAGAACCTTCCACTGAGCATCAGAAGATGTAATATCATTGTAAACCCAGTTTCTCTGAGATTCTGTCATTGGATACATATCATTTGAGTTAAGCACTGTAAAATGAACATTGCCGTAATCATATGAATAGTAAACGCCGTTAACACCATTAATGCCTTCGCCAGGAAGAAGATTGAACATATTATCAAACCAGCTTACATTAAGCTTGTTTGTAATGTTACCTTCGTGGTTACCTGCAACAGGAACAAGTGTAAGGCTTGTGTTTGCCTTTTCAAATGCCTGACCGTACCAATTCCATTCTTCACTTGTGCAATCGTTTACAAAGTCGCCAAGGTTAACAACGAATTCAGCATCAGGAGTGTACTTCATAGCTTTATCCATAACAACTGCTGCCTGCTCAAAGTTTTCAAGGCTACTTGCCTGAACGTCTGCAATAGCAATGAAAGAGAACTTATTGTCCCCATCATCTGTTGTGAAAGTACCAACTCTACTCCACTGATTTTTGTTTGTTGTACCAACGCGGTATCTGTATGTAGTACCTGGCTTAAGACCTGTTAAAACAACCTTATGGCCGAAATAACCATCCCAATTGAATGTTTCGCCTGTGATTGCTTCAGCATTGTTGAAGCCTCGAAGAATATACTCAGCATTTGTAACAACCTGAATAGATGCATCGCAACCATTTTCGGTATACCATGTGAAACCACGCTGAGTCTGAGAATCTCCATACATTGTGCAGGAAATACGAAGTGGTTCATAACCTGTGGTGTCTGCTGCGAATGTGCTGATACCGAAGCAACTCAAAAGAGTAAGCACTGCAAGTACAACAGCAATAGAGCGTTTTACTGTCTTTTTCATAACTACCTCCGAAGAATTAGAATGTAGATAACAGGGCATAGTTATACTACTACCCATTTTTATTCTTCATCATTATACACTCATTTTCTGATTATTTCAATAGAAATTGAAAATTTCTCCAATAAAATATTTTCAAAAAAAGAAAACTGCAACTACCATTGCGGTAATTGCAGTTTAAAACTCAAATTATTTTACAAGCTTAACTTTATAGCACTTGATCTCGAAAGGATTAATCTTGAAGTTAAGCTTATTACCTGAAGCAATATCAACCTTAACATCTTCTCTTTCAAGAAGGTTACACTCTGCTACCTCTACAATATCTGAGAAGAGTTCTGCGCATACATCTGTACGAGCGCCTGCCTTTTCAACAAAACGGATGATATAAGCATCTTCGTCTTCGCATTTCTTAACAGCCTCAAGAGTAACGTTTCTGCCATCAACCTTAATGAATGATTTTTCTGCGTCGCCCTTTGCATCTGCATTGATATCAACCGCAACTGCAGGATTGTTCATTTCAAGACCCATCTTAAGAGTATCTGCAGCCTTCCAATTACCTGCATGAGGGTAAATTGAATATGTGAAGTAGTGGTCTCCACGGTCTGACTGTGGGTCAGGATTCATAGGAGCCTTAAGAAGAGTAACAATCATTCTCTGCTCGTCTACTTCATAACCATACTTGCAATCGTTAAGAATTGATACACCGTAGTTATCCTCAGACATATCAATGAAGTTGTGAGCTGAAACCTCAAACTTAGCCTTATCATATGGGTTATGACGGTAGTTAGAGCTTTCAATAGTAGCGTATGCGATATCACGAGTAAACTTCTGAGCCTTAACATCAACATCAAAGCCAACCTTAAGAAGCTTCTCCTGCTCGTGCCAGCTGATAAATGTATCGAAATCGATTCTATCGAGTTCCTTATACATAATAATATTCTGCTTAACGAGAGACTTATTTACCTTCTTTTCAATTGAAACAACAGTAAACACATCGCCTGCATAGATACCCGTTACCTTACCAGGATCTGTATCGAACTGGCGGTCAACATATGTAGCAACGATATCCCATGCATCGTATTTACCTGGAAGGTCTTCGTAAAGACGGAATACGTTACCCTTGCCGCTGAGAACTTCACGATTGTTTTTCTTATCAAAGATAGAAACAAGCTCTGCTCTGTCGTCAAGCTCAATTTTAAAGTTGCCGTTATCAACAACACTTGAAATTGCAACTGACTTTGCTTCCTCTGCCTTGGCATCCTTAGCATAGTATACCTTGTAACCTACAGCAGGAATATCCTTTGCCATAAACACAAGTACCTTTGTACCATCAAGCTTTGTATAAGCCTGAGAAGGAACCTTATTGCCGTCTGCATCGTAGATTTCAACATCCTTGAATGGAAGTTCAACCTTCTGATTTGCTGCTTCGCCAAGAGAGTTAAAGAGAGCGAATGGCTTACCATATTTCTCTGCACCATCTGCATTGCCTGCAATAACATTGAGAGCTTCAGAACGAACAGCCTCACCTATTGCAATAATATCATCATAAATAGCGCAAAGGTCGCCAAACACTTCTGTGATATGAGAACCTGGAAGTGAATCGTGGAACTGGTTTGTAAGAATCATCTGCCAGCCTTCGTTAAGCTTTGCAAGAGGATACTCGTAGCCATACTGCATAGCAATACTTGCAAACATTTCAGCCTGACGATAGAGGTTTTCTGAATATCTGTTAAGCTTTTTGAGCATTGCCTTTGTTGTATGAACACCGCGGTGCTCTTCAAGGTAAAGCTCATCCTTCCATGTAGGAATATTATCGTCTGTAGCGTTAGCCTTCATACGTGCAAGAGAATCTTCGATTTTTGAAGTCTGTGTTTTGGGAAGACCTGGGAAGTTTTTATATCTCTTTACATATTCGAGCATTTCGGTGTCAACACCGCCACCGCCGTCACCCCAGCCGTAGCAATACATTGATTCACCAATTGTTTCTTTATCAGTATATTTTTTCCAGTTCATCTTAAGTGAGTCTGCTTCAACTGTACCGATAAAGTGTGTAGGAGGAACGATAGAGAAAACCTTTGAACCATCAGGACCTTCCCACCAGAATGTATTATACTGCCATGGGTTTGTATCGTTCCAGATACCCATCTTATGAGTTACAAAATATTCAACGCCTGCTTTCTTAAGAATCTGAGGCATTGCATAACCGTTACCGAAAACGTCAGGTACCCAACATGTTTTTGGTGTAATACCAAATTCTTTTTCTGCAAAACGCACACCGTGGAGAAGCTGACGAACAAAGCTTTCACCGGAAACAAGGTTACAATCAGGCTCAACCCACATTGCACCGATGTATTCCCATCTTCCCTCTTTGATACGCTCTTTAACCTGTCTGTAAATATCAGGATAGTTCTTTTCCATCTCGATATATGTAGGAGCTGTACTCTGTGAGAAAATGAAATCATCATACTGCTCCATAAGACGAAGCATTGTAGCATGAGTTCTACCTAATTTACGAACATACTCTTTGTATGCCCACATAAACACGATATCAAGGTGAGAGTTACCAACAAGAGCAAGTGTACCCTCAGACTTGTATGATGGGTTATTATAAACCTTCTCTTTAAGAATTGCCTGAGCCTGACGAAGACCTGCTTTGAATTCTTCACCATCAAGGTCAAAGTTCACATATGTAAACGCTTCTTTAAGAGTTGCTCTGATAAGCTCTAAGAGACCTGTATCGTGAACAGGCATAAAGAGTGCATTGAAAATAGCCTTGAAATCCCAGTAAATCTCTTCAATTTCAGGGTCAACAACACCGATAAATGAGCAAGAAAGAGTTTTAACTGTTGACTCATTTGAATGCCATACATAGTATGACTCAATATCAACATCGTAGTGCTCATCGCCCTTTGCACAGTCTGTAAGAAGAACTGAGTTTCTGAATGGGTCAAGACCCTGATATGGCTTACCATTAAGAGAAAGAAGTGAGTCACCACCAAAGTAAACATTAAGTGTTACCTTCTTACCCTTGAAGCGTTCAGGCATATCAAATGAGTTTTTGAAGAATGCAGACCAGCCATTGTTACCCCAACGGTCGCCAACATTAAGCTCTTTCCACTCATCATAAAGATATTCGTAATCGCCAACACCTTTGTAAATGCACTCCTTCATTTTCCATGCAGGAATGGATTCGATGTCAGTGTAAATTCTCTTTTTAAGGTTTTTGATTTTGAGAGCAGCAACGTCATCAAACTTAAAGATACCTCTTTGCTTACCTTTAGTAGCGTCGCGCCAATCGTCAACATGAGCATCCATAGCGTCAAGAGCTGCTACAGCGTCAATATTCTTGATTTCAGCCAATGCCATCGTCCTTTCTTATTCACGAAAAACCTGACTTTATAAAAAGCCAAACTTTTCGATTATATTCCCATACAGTATAGCATTACATATACACAAATTGC
>CAJGCL010000125.1 GCA_904501675.1 Clostridiaceae bacterium | reverse complement strand
CTTACATTCGTTGCCGTTGCCTGTGAATTCCCAACCGGAAACAACCTCGCCATACTGTGTAAGAATACGGGCTTTAGCATATCCCAACTCTTTAATAGGAAGAGGTTTGAAAATAATGTGCTTATAACCAGGCTCATTGAAGTCGCTATCAATACCAGCAACGGTTGTGTAGAGCCAGTCACCAACTGAGCCGTAAGCGTAGTGGTTAAAGGAGTTCATATCAGGTGTTGCGAAAGATCCGTCTACCTTTGCACCATCCCAACGCTCCCACATTGTTGTGGCACCCTTTGTTACAGGGAAGAGCCATGATGGGAAATCCTTTTTAAGAAGGAGCTTGTATGCAACATCTACTCTTCCGATTTTTGTAAGAGCATGAAGAAGGTAAGGTGTGCCAACAAAGCCTGTTTTAAGGTGTCCGCAAGCCTCAATATCATCTACAAGCTTTTTACCCTCGCGCTGAATATCGTCTGTAAGGTCAAAATAAATCGCGAGAACATTTGCAGTCTGTGTTTCGTGCTCAGGCTTACCTGTATTAAGGTATTTTTTCTTATACTCTCTGAGTGAGCACTCGTAAAGCTCCTCAAAGTAGCTCATATCCTTACCGATAACCTTACCCATTTCTATAAAGAGTCTGTTTGAGTAAACAAGGTATGCTGAGCCGATAAGGTTATCGTCAGTAAATCCGCCTGTTGCTTCATCGCCTGCGTCGAGAGAAAGCCAATCGCCGAAGTGATGGTCGTGTAAATCGAAAAGTCCGCGTACGCTTCCCTTGGACTCCATAAAGAGAATCCATTTTTTCATAGATTCAAACTGGTCCTTGATTACCTGTGTATCACCATATGTTCTGTAAACCCAGTAAGGAACAACAACGCCTGCATCTGCCCATGCTGAAGAGCCGCAGGACTGCCAATTAAAAACATCAGGGCAAATATCTGTAAATTCTCCGTTTGCACGCTGGTCAAGAGCAAGGTCGTGGAGCCATTTTTTAAGAAATTTATCTGCACGGTAGTTTATTGTTGCAGTACGGGAGAAAACCTGAATATCACCTGTCCAGCCAAAGCGTTCGTCGCGCTGATTACAGTCTGTTGGAATATCAAGGAAGTTACCTCTCTGACCCCAGATGATGTTCTCATACAACTGCTGAACAAGGTCATCACCACAAGCGAAATAACCTGTACGCTTCATATTTGAGAAAACAACAACTGCGCAGAAATTTTCAAGGTTTATATCCTCTTCCTCAAATCCCTCAAGCTTAATGTAGCGGAAACCCTGATATGAGAAGGTTGGTTTGAATTTATGCTCGTTACCGTCTGAAATAACCTTGATTTCTGCCTTTGCGCTTCTGAGATTCGTTGTGTAAAAATTGCCGTCCTTATCAAGCACTTCTGCGTGGTAAATCTTAAATTCTCTACCCTTTTTTGCAGGAACAAGCCATTCAACATAGCCTACGAGATTCTGACCGAAATCAATAACTGTCTCCCCTGCAGGAGTCTTTATAAGCTCTACCGCTTCAAGGCGAGCCATTTCACGTGTTTCCTCGCCCTCGTTAGGAACAAGAATATCTGTACTTACATCTTCAAGCACCTTAACAGGGAAAACCTCATCTGTATTTGCGTTATAATCAACAGTTTCACCATTATAAACATGGGAATAAAGAATGTTGCTTTTTGCACACTGCCAAGTGCTGTCGGTTGGAATAAAATCCTCTGTGCCGTCTTCATATTCAATGAAAAGCGCAGCAATAAGAGCTTCTTCTCTGCATGTAATGCTTTCGTAGTTTTCGTGTGGGTTACCATGGTAACGTCTGCCGTTACCCAGGGCAATATCAAGGGTGTTGCACTCCTCTAAAAGATTTGTAACATCATATTCCTGATACTGAATTCTTTTGCCAGTAGTTGTCCAACCTGGTGCAAAAATAAATTTACCTACTCTGCAATTATTGAAATATGCTTCATAATATCCAAGAGCAGACACCTTAAGCACTGCTTTATTTACCTTCTTATCAAGCCATATAACTTTTTTGAATACAGGACGGATATCGCCGAAATCTGCGTCCTGTCTTATAAACTTTGCATCTTTGATTGTTTTCATAAAAAGCTCCTTTCAGAGTAGTTGCAAAAAGCAAAACTTATGCTATACTATAAAATGATTTTAATTGAATTTTATTTCTTTTTCAATACCTTTGGAGGTAATAATGAAAAATCTTTCAGACATTAATGTTATAAAATCCGTTATGGGTCGCCATGGCGTAACCTTTAATAAAGGTCTTGGTCAGAATTTCCTTGTAGACCCTGCAGTGTGTCCTGCAATGGCAGAGGAGGCAGGCCTTGACAAAAACACATGCGCTATCGAAATCGGCCCTGGTGTTGGCGTGCTTACTGCCGAGCTTGCAAAAAGAGCAGGCAAGGTTCTCAGCTTTGAAGTAGACAACCGCCTTTTACCCGTCCTTGACGAAACTCTTGCAGAGTTTGATAACGTAGAAATCATAAATCAAGACGTTATGAAGGCAGACCTGAAGGGTATTATTGAGGAAAAATGCAAGGGTATGGATATTGCGGTTTGCGCAAATCTTCCATACTACATTACATCGCCTATTATAATGCTCCTTTTAGAGAGCAAGCTTCCCATAAAATCAATCACAGTTATGGTGCAGAAGGAAGCGGCAGACCGCCTTTGCGCAGATGTGGGCAGCCGTGACGGTGGTGCAGTTACTGTAGCAGTAAACTACTACGCTGAAAGCGAAATGCTTTTTTATGTTCCTAAGGAAAGCTTTTTACCACCACCTAAGGTAAACAGCGAGGTTATACAGCTTACCGTAAGAAAAGAGCCACCCGTAAAGGTGGCAGACGAAGAAAAATTCTTCAAGGTAGTAAAGGCCGCTTTCTCTCAGAGAAGAAAAACTGCAGAAAACTCTATAAGTGCAGGGCTTGGCATACCAAAGAGTACGGTTGCAGAAGCACTTGAAAAGGCAAACCTCGAAAAAACCGTAAGAGCAGAAAAGCTTACTATGGATGATTTTGCAACGCTTGCAGAAATTTTATGATATAAGAAAGACGGCTCGTGCGAGCCGTCTTTTTATTTTAATATTAAAAATCGCAATACTTTAAAAATTCTCTTGCCATAAGAGTTGCGCCAACCTGATTTGGGTGAATTCTATCCCATGCAATATATGATGAATGGCGGATTTTACAATAATCCTCATACATCTTCTGAAAATCAACAAAAATACATCCGTGTTTCTCTGCTAGTTTACGACAGATTTCAACATACTCATCCATGCGGGCACGCATCATATCTTCTTTTAATGGCTCCATTATGTATGGTGTGAGAATAAAAATACCCTTAACATTACCCTTAACCTTGAGAATCATTTCTTCGAGGTTTTTTTCATATTCATCGGGCAAAACATGTACATTTGGCATTGCAGGGCAGTCAAACTGACGCCACACGTCGTTAATTCCTATACAAATTGAAACCCATTGAGGATTAAGCGCCACAACATCTCTGTCAAACCGTGCCAATAAATCACGGCTTGTGTTACCTGAAATACCTGAGTTTGTAACCCTCACCTTGATTTCAGGGTAGTAAACGCTGAGCATATTTTCAATAACACGCACGTAGCTTCTGCCAACATTATCAAAAAGCCCTTCACCAACAGGGTTTTCACTACCCATATCGGTAACGGAATCTCCTGCAAAAACAATTCTGTCTAAATTTTCAAAAATCATATTAACCACCTCAAAATCAAATTACAAACTGAAGCACAAGGAAAGCAGCATATATTCCCAGCAGAGACACACCCTGCCAACGAGAAAGCTTCTGTTTAATAAGTGTTGGAACTGTGAGAATAAGCATTACCGCAAGCATTACGGGAATATCAATAATAAACGAGGAGTTTATTCCGTTAATTAAACCTGATACGGGAACATCAAAAGGACTAATAGTAACTGCGGCACCGCTTACAAGCACAAGATTGAAAAGGTTTGCACCGATAATATTACCTAATGAGAGTGAGCCATGACCCTTTATGAGTGATGTAATTGCCGTTACAAGCTCAGGAAGAGATGTTCCTAAAGCTACAATGGTAAGACCGATAACCTTCTCTGAAACGCCTACCGCTTCAGCAAGAATTATAGCGTTATCCACAAGGAAATCTGCACCGAAGGCAATAAGAACTGCACCAAGCACAAGCATCACAATATCTTTTAAAAGGCTATCCTTTGTGCCTTTTTCTACAGATTCAACAGTGTAATCCTCACCACTTGCTTTTTCAAGCTCTTCTTCAGAAACTGAAACACCTGTTTCTTCCTCTTTTATAACCTCATCAACTGTAGCTGCGCTTTTCTTCATTCGCAAAATAGTTGAAATCATATAAATTGCAAACAAGGAAAGAAGAATTATACCTGTAACACGGGTAAATGTGCCTGCAGCATATGCCACAAAGCAATAAAACACTGCCGCAATAAAGAAAAATGCAACAGGTAATGACATACTCTTTCTGGCGGCAGGACCCGGCTTAATGGCAATAGTCAACGCTGCGATAAGAGCGGTATTGCAAATAATTGAGCCGATTGCATTACCATACGCTATAGAGCCACTACCTTGAAAAGCCGCACCGGCGGATACCATAACCTCAGGAAGAGTAGTGCCTATAGAAACAACTGTAGCACCAATTAAAATTTCAGGAAGACGGAAGCGCCTTGCAATACCTGACGCGCCGTCAACGAACCAATCGCCACCCTTAATGAGAAGTACAAAACCAACAGCTAACATAATAACAGGAACAGCCACAACTAAACTCCTTTTAAATCTTATTTATAGCATTTGCATTTTTAATCACAAATTTCAATCATCTGATGAATATTTACCTTTGGCACAACAAATTCTGCTCTGCCATTTTCGCATGTAAATTCGAGCGCTTCTCCTGACGGCACAAGAGCTACTCTTGAAGGCTCTTTTTCATATTTCACACTGCATTTCACATTATAAAGAGGGACTGTATCTTCAATAACCTCGGTATTTTTTCCTCTTACTGTTGTGTGAGCATAAAGAAGATGAAGCACACTTCTTTTTTCTTCTGT
>CAJGCL010000124.1 GCA_904501675.1 Clostridiaceae bacterium | reverse complement strand
TTCTTTCTTAAAAAGTCGCGACAAGCGTTAACTGTAACTTTTACAAACCAACCTTCCTCGTGGTTCCTATCTGAAAAGGCAGGCAATGTTTCAAAATATTTTATAAAAACATCGTGAACAATATCTTCCGCATCGGTAGTATTCTGAACATTCACAAGAGCAAGGCGATAAAGCTTATTGGCATATTTATCATACAGAGCTTCAAATTGCATATTTATATCATTCTGACTATTCAATTTTCCACTCTCCTTTATGTAAACGATTTAAAATCCGGTTTGGTCACATTTTTTTGAAAAATTTTTAAAATTCTTTTTTATTGTGCATTTTTTATTTATATGCTATAATTTTTTTGCAGTAATTTTTAGGAGTGATGTTGTGGCTACTGCATTAAGTCCCGAAAAATTAAAGAAACAACAAGCCCGCAAGGAACGGGAAATTAAAAAATGGGAAAAGCAAAAAGCAAGACCTAAAGGTAACACATATTTCTGGTATCTTGTTTTAATTATTGCGCTTATTTACGCTGTTGACGAGATTGCTTCGCAAATCAACTCTCTTATGCAGACCGAAATCGCAAACGACCTTATAAAAAGCGAAAGCTCGGTTACAATACTTAATCTCTTGAATGTTGTGGCAATACCATTTCAGATTGTAGTTATTTTTTACAGACCTTTAGCTGACCGCTTCGGCAGAAAGAAATTCCTTATTATAAACACCTTCGGTATGTCCCTTGCATTGTTTGTTATTTTCCTTTCAAACAATGTAATAATGTATTTCGTTGGCGCCTGCGCAATTCTTTTCTTTGTGCCACATGATATGCATGTGGTATATATTATGGAAAGCGCGCCAAGCAAGAGCCGTGCAATTACATACTCCGTTGTTAAATTCTTTGCCAATATGGCGGTTATGCTTGTACCGCTTCTCAGAAGATGGTTAATGTCTTCTGCAGGTGAATGGAGAAATGTATATATTATTCCTGCATTTGTTGGTATTACAGTTTCGCTTATTGCTCTTCTTTGCGCAAGAGAAACCGATGCATTTATCGAGTCAAGACTCCGTTATCTGAGAATGACTGAGGAGGAATTACAAGCCGAGGAAGCAAAAAAGAAAGCACAGAACTCACAAGGCGGAGTTGTTGATGCCCTCAAATTCGGCTTCAGCCACAAGCAGCTTCGTTGGGTATTTATTTGCTTTGCTCTTGCAGGTATCGGCGTTGTTGGTAGCATGAACTACCAGGCAATCCTTACACACGGCTATGCTTTAAGTAACTTCGGCTCTAACGCTAAAGAATTTTTAGACCTTGTAAGCGTTAAGCAGGTAAGCCAGGCTCTCACTCTTTACCCAATCGGTATGGCTCTTTCCCAGGTAATTATGGGCTTCATATCCGACAAAAAAGGTAGAAAAGCTGCTGCAATTACAGTTGCAACAAACTGCGTTGTAAGCTTCATAATCTTTACTGTTGGTGCTAATATGAACCTAGCTCCTACGCTTGTAGGCTTCTTCTGCGGTGCGTTTGTTGGTAGCTACTACTCAACTAACGATGTGCTTATTATGATGGCAGGTGAATCTGCACCAACAAACCTTCGTTCTTCTGCTACATCAGCTCAAACAGTTGTTGGCTTTGCAGGATACGCCATAGGCTTTAGCATCAATACCGTTCTTGCCCTCATTTTTGGAGATGGCATAATCGGCACTGTTGCTCTCTGTCTTCTTGTTCCAAGCTTTGTTATTACTCTTGTTGCTCTTATTAAGAACACTCACGACACAAGAGGCCTTGACCTTGACAAGGTTACAGGAACTGAATGGGACTAATTAAACATTGCCAAGTGCATTCTTCGGAATGCACTTTTTTATTTGCAATAAGATTTAAATCCACTAGAATACTCTCTTGTACCATCAGGTAAAACCCACATAGCCTCTGTATCCTCGGTGCTCTCAATGAGCTTCAAGCCGTTCTCATAATCCATAAGGAAAAGAGTTGTGGAAAGCGCATCTGCATAACCTGAATCTGTAGTAATAATGGAAACAGACACAAATTTTCCGCAAGGCATAAGTGTATCAGGGTCTATAATATGGTGATAGTTTTTACCGTCAACAATATAAAACCTCTGATAATTTCCGCTTGTAACAAGAGATTTATTTTCTAAATTTAAAAGTTCTATATATGCTTCATCACTTGATGTATCGGGATTTTCTATACCCACCTGCCAAGGCTGACCATTACTGCTGCCAATAGTACGAACGTTTCCGCCTACATTAAGGCAATAATCTGTAATTCCTTTTGAAATAAGGTGCTGTGCAACCTTTTCAACCGCGTAGCCTTTTGCAATTGCACCCACATCAAGTGTAACCTTGGGGTCGGAAATGAAAACAGTTTTATTTTCTTCATCAATTACAACTTTTTCAATATCTGTATACTCTGATGCTTCCGCTAATTTGTCCATTGGCGGGATTTTTGCCTTTACAGGGTCATTCATACCTTCGCTCCTGTACTGATGCCATATTTTAAGCACGCTACCCATAGCAACATTCAGTTTACCATCAGTTTTTTTATGAAGTTCCTTGCAGTATAAAAGCAAATCAATCACCGCATCCTCCACCGCAAGCTCCTGATGAACACCATTCTGAAGTTTATTAAGAGCACAGATATTATTTATACCCTCATAGGAGTTGTAGATTGTATATTGCTTATGGTAAAAATCAAGTTGAGCTTTTATTTCCTCACAAACCGCGTCAAACTCTTCCTGAGTTTTTTCATAGCCTATAATTGTTGTAGCAGTATCGAAGTAATCAAAGTAGTATGCTTTGAATTTTTGTTTTTGCTGCACACTACAAGACGACAGCGTTATGCAAGGCAAAACAGTACAAATTATTGATAAAAACAAAGATAAGAATTTCTTCATTTAAGTCTCCAAAAAACGTTTTTGTTTAGTATACCATATATATCAAAAAAGAAAAAGACTATTGCAGAAATTCTGCAATAGTCTTTGAGATTTTAAGTTTTAATTATTTTGTAGCTGCTTTAACTGCTGCCTTAACCATATCGCCAACATGGATTGTGCAGCCTGCTGTCTGGAGGTCTGCTGCGCCGTAGCCTGTTTCAACTGCAAGAGCACCGATTTCTGTTGCATTCTTTCCAACGAGAGCTGCATCAAATGCTGCGCCCTGCTCAAACCACTCTTTAACAACACCGTCACCGTTAAGGTCCTGACCGTATGCTGCCATGTTGTAATCTGCGCCAAGAGATTTCTTTGTTGCGATTGCTGCTGTTGTATCTGTAGCTGAAACACCCTTTGCGTCAAATGTAAGCTTTGCAGAAGCAACGTCTGTTGCTGCAACAACAACCTTACCATCTGCATCAAGAGCAGTAGCAACAACTGTTGTAGCAAGTTCGATCTCGCCGTTTGCTTCATCAGAAGCGTCTTTGTTTGACTGAGATGTTACTACACCAAGCTTAAGTGTGCTGTCTGCAGTAGCCTTTGAATCTGTTGCATTCTTAACAGCTGCTTCAATTGACTTAACGAAATCTGAAACATAGATTGTGCAACCTGCGTTTACAACTTCGTCTGTTCCCTTGTAGTCTTCAGCAACAAGAGCTTTAACTTCATCAATTGTCTTACCTGCAACAAGACCTGCAAATGCATCTGCCTGAGCATACCATTCAGCCTTTGCACCGCCGTAAGCAACCATGTTGTAATTGTCGCCTAATTCATACTTTGTTTTGAATTCGCCTGCTTCTACTGCAGTACCCTCAGCTGTGAACTGAGCTTTGTTATCTGCACAATCAAGAACGCACTTAACAATTTTGCCATCTGCATCAACTAAAACAGAAGCGATGCTAACAACCACTTCACCTTCACCGTTGCCTTCGTCTGAAGCATCCTTTGCTTCGCCGTATGAAGCAACAACGCCCATACCAAACTTAAGGTTTGCTGGTGCATCTGTGTCTGTGCCCTCAGGTCCCTTATCGCAACCTACGAGGAAAAGTACGCCTGCAACCATAATGATTGCAATTGCAATGCTTAAAAACTTTTTCATAATTTTTCTCCTTTTTGTTTTGTTTTGGATTTTTCTCGTGGATGAACAGGTTTGTTCCTACCACCCATTCCAAGACATTATGCCAAAATGCATTGAGTTTGTCAAGTATTTAACAAATTTATATTGAAATTTTCTCCAATCTTTTAATCAGCAACGATCCTGCAAGGCCTACCGCTACACCTGCAAGTGTGCCCGTTATTGTAAGAATTATCATATAATATGCTATTAATGTTGAATTAAGAAGCAGCATTGCAACAATAATCTGACCAACATTATGGGCAATACCACCGATTATGCTTACACCAACCGCAGAAAACAAATCAAGCTTTTTGAAAAGCATCATAAGAAGAAGGCTGAGGATTGCACCCGCAACACTGTAAGCAAGAGTCATTGCATTACCAAAGAGTAGAGCAACAATAAAAACCCTCATAAAAGAAACCATAGCTGCCTCTTTTGCACCGAATCTATAAAGTATAAGTATTACAACAACATTAGGAAGTCCAACCTTAACGCCCGGCACCGCCGCATATATAGGCGGAAGAATTGCCTCAAGATAGGAAAGCACCAGAGCAACCGCGGCAAGAACGCCTAAAATTGCTATTCTTTTTGTTTTTTTCTTCATTTCCTACCTCACACAATCACGTCTGGAGCATCTTTGCTTCGTCCCGAAACTATTTCAATTACAACCTTGTGAGGAAGGCATACTATACTTTCATTCACATTCTTTACAGGCTTATGACCGACGCATATTTTATCAGGGCAAGTGGCTTCTGAAATATATGCCTGACCATTTTCAATTACAAGTCTGTTTTCCCGTGAATCATTCTCTCCTGTATATATAACAGTATCTACATTTTCGCTGAGAGAATACCTGTATTTTTCCTCACCATTTATTTTAACGGAAACGTAATCTCCTTGGGTTTTCATTAAATCAAACAATAAAAGCCCTGCCGTTGCTATTATAGCTATAACAACGGCAAGGATAATATCATTTTTAAGTTTTCTGTTTTTAGAAAGCTTTTTATTCATTATTTACTGTTCTTCTCAAGGGCAATAAAATCTACTACGCTAAGA
>CAJGCL010000123.1 GCA_904501675.1 Clostridiaceae bacterium | reverse complement strand
TATGCTTTTGCGGCAAGCGAGCAGAATGCAGGTGGCGGAATGATAACAACTGCGCCAACCTGCGGAGCTTCAGGCGTTCTCCCTGCAGTACTTTACTATATGCAGGAGAAAAAAGGCTTTACCGATTTTGAAATCTGCAAAGCTCTTGCTGCGGCAGGTGTTATAGGTAACGTTGTTAAACAAAACGCTTCCATAAGCGGTGCGGAAGCTGGCTGTCAGGCAGAAATCGGTACTGCTTGCTGTATGGCGGCGGCAGCTCTTGCAGAGCTTCACTTTATGGATTTAGACCAGATAGAGTACGCTGCTGAAAATGCTATGGAGCATTATTTAGGTCTTACCTGCGACCCTGTTTGCGGTCTTGTTCAGATTCCTTGTATTGAAAGAAACGCGGTTGCAGCAATGCGCGCAATAAACGCACTTTCTCTCGCAAACTTCTTAACCTCTACGCGTAAAGTTAAATTTGATACAGTTGTTAACACAATGTATCAGACAGGTAAAGACTTAATGCATAAATATAGGGAAACAAGCGAAGGCGGTCTTGCCCTTCACTATGAAGCATAAGGAGATGATATTGTGGCTAAAGAAAAAATAAAAAAAGAAAAAGAAGTTAACAATCATCCTAATAAAATAGGCTTTAAGGATATAGCCGGTTATACTATTGCCGAGTCTGGTAATATGTTTAACCTTACATACATAACAAGCTATCTTAAGGTTTTTATGACCGACGTTTTGAAAATAGCTCCAAGGCTTGTTGGTTACATGTTTATTATCACTCGTCTTTGGGACGTAATCAACGACCCTCTCTGGGGTGCTGTTGTTTCAAAGAGAAGGCCTGGTAAAGACGGTAAATACCGCCAATATCTCCGCCTTGTTGCTGTGCCTTTAGGAATTTCAACCGTTATCTGCTTTATTCCTTTTGGCGACCCTAACTCAATTTTTTATAATCCTACGTTAGCAGGGAAGCCTATGCTTCTTTTCGGCCTTTCCATTGTGTTGTATCTTATTTACTGCACAATGTATACAGCTATGAACATTCCTTTCGGCTCTCTTGCTTCTGTTATTACTGATGACCCTAAGGGCAGAACACTCCTTTCAACTGCTCGTTCAGTTGGTTCAGGCGTTGGTGGTGCAGTTGTTCTTCTTATTGCTCCAATGATTATCTTCGTTGGCACAGGCAAGTTTGACGAGCAGACAGGTAAGGAAATCGAAATTGCAGACGGTAACAGAATGTTTATATATGCTCTTATTATGGGCGTTTTATCTATTGCAACTTACCTTATCGGCCACAAAATGGTTAAAGAGCGTGTTCCGTCTTTTGAAGAAAAGGAATCAAACCTTAAATCTGTTTACAAAGGTCTCTTCAAGTCAAGACCATTCGTTATGCTCACCCTTTCAGGTGTTCTTATCAGCGGTCAGCTTCAGTTCGGTTCATTTAACTCATACCTTTACAAAAACTACTTTACAAACACAGGTCTTAGCATAGTAGGTACAATCTGTACTTATCTTCCTATGGCGGTTTTGATTTTGTTTACTCCGAAGCTTGCGGCAAGATTCGGTAAAAAAGAGCTTTGCGGGCGAATGTCAATCATTTCCGCAATAACATCTGTATTTCTTTTCGTAACTGCAAACAGCGAAAGCTTTATTCAGTGGATTAACCCAAATCAGGGAATTTACCCTGCATGGCTTTACATGACATGTCTTCTCCTTATCGGTTTTGGCTACACCTTCGTAAGCCTTACATGCTGGGCAGTTGTTATGGACGTTATTGACTATCAGGAGCATATTACAGGCGTAAGAAACGAAAGTGCTGTTTATTCTGCGTACACCTTCGGCAGACAGTTTGGTCAGGCAATTGCAGACGCAGGCGGACTTTTCCTTCTTGAATGGGCAAAATACGACAGCCTTACTGCAGGCAACGGCTTTATTGCTGAAAACGATACAAGTAAGAAGATTATGTTTATCTGCACTGTAATCCCTGCTATTGTTTACACAAGCGTATGGCTTATTTTCAGATTCGGTTATCCTCTTACCAAAGAAAAAATGGAGCCAATTTACACCGAACTTCGAGCTAAACACGAAGCAGAGGTAGCGGTAAAATAATCCACCTTTCCAAAAGACCTCTTTCCTCTGTGGAGAGTGGTCTTTTTTATTATTTAGCGCATTGCTTTTTCTCAATTAAATCTTGTTTTAAACGCCAATATCTGCTATACTATATTCTGTATATTTATGTATTACGAGGTGCGAAAAGTGGTTGTTTTTAAAGGTATATCTAAAAAGATAATATCCTTCTTTCTTGTGGTAATATGCGTTTTTTCGGTTACCGCTTTATCGGGCTGCAACGCTTTTGGAAAAAAGAGTGCTGTATCCATTAATGGGGTAGAAATATCAAATGATGTTTTCACATATTTCCTTGATAAAGCTACCGTTGATTTAGGTGTTGACGAGGCGCAGAAGGCAATAAAAGAACAGACTCTCGCATATATTTCCACATATTTTAAAACAAATTCTCTTGCTCACGCCCACGGCATTGAGCTTACCATAGCAGAAAAAGCAGCTGTTTCCGAGAAGGTTAATGATAACTGGCTCCTTTACGACCAATACTATGAAAGAATCGGTATAACAAAAGAAACTCTTACGAAGGTTTTTACCGCCGATGCGTACCGCGACAGACTTTTGCTCGCCTATTACGGCACAGGCGGAACGAAAGAAATTCCTCTTGCTCGTCTTTATGCTGCATTCCGTACAAACTATATTCTCTTCCAGGCAATTACCGGTTACTTTACAACAACAGATGCTAACGGCAATACAATACGGCTTCCACAAAACGAAATAGAGTCTTTACTTCTCAGGTTCCAGAGCATGGCTGATGTTGTGAATTCCGGTGAAAAAACAATGGACGAAGCCGCAGATTATCTTGCAGAAGCAGGAGTTCAGAGTGCTGTTCAAACCGTTATTCTCCACAAGGATGACGACTCCTATCCCGAAGGCTTTTTCCAGAAGGTGCAGACTATTGATACTCGCTATGCTGCAATTATAGGCACAAACGACTACCTTTTCCTTGTGCTTCGCGCAGAAGCAGATGTAAATAGTGAATTTTTCAACAGCAAAAAAATCGAAATCATAAAATCTATTGTAGGAAACGGAATTGACCAGATAATTGAAGGTGCATACGAGGTTGACAGCAACGTTTCTTCCCCAACCTTCAACAGTTATCTTCAGCTTATAAAAGAAGTAAAGGGTGAATAAGATGAACGACATAATAAAAAACATTCTTTCCCGACAGACTATAAGAGAATATACCGCGGAGCAGGTTCCCGATGAGCTTTTAAACATTATTCTTGATTGTGCTATCCGCGCACCAAGCGGCAGAAACTCTCAACCATGCCACTTAAGAATAGTTCAGGATAAAGAGCTGCTTGACCAGATGAATACAGATTTCAAGAACATTGTCGGTTGGGATACCCCTGCTTACACAGGATGGGATAAGCGCCCTGTTTACCACAATGCGCCTACATTTATTTTCATTTTCGCTGAAAATAAAGACGGTATGTCAGGCGGTCTTATGGCAGAAAACATTGCTCTTGCCGCTCATGGCTTAGGTCTTGGCTCTTGTATGGTTGCCTCCTTAGGCGGTCTTTTTGATAACGAAGAGGGCGCAAAGAAGTGGAAGGAAATTTTAGATATTCCTCAGCATTGGAATTTTATTTTAGGTATGTCCTTAGGCTACCCTAACGAAAAGCCGCCTATGAAGGAAAGAGAAGACGGCCACATTAAATTTATTAAGTAATTCAGGTTTTAAGTTATGAAATTTTTTGCAGGAAATTACGATGTTGCAGTAATTGGCGCAGGCCACGCAGGTATAGAAGCCGCCCTTGCATCCGCAAGGCTTGGGGCTTCAACTGTTGTATTTACAGTTAACCTTGACTGGATAGGAAATATGGCTTGCAATCCATCAATCGGCGGAACATCTAAAGGGCATCTTGTCCGCGAAATAGACTCTTTAGGCGGAGAAATGGGCAAGGCAGCAGATAAAAATCTTATACAGAGCCGTATCCTTAATTTAGGTAAGGGCCCTGCTGTGCATTCTCTCAGAGCGCAGATTGACAGACGCGATTACACACAATATATGAAGCACTGCCTTGAATGCACCGATAATCTTGACATGAAACAGGCAGAAATTGTTTCTTTAAAGAAAAACGAAGATGGCTTGTGGGAATTTGAAACACAGCTTGAAGCAGTGTACACCGCCAAATGCGTAATCATTGCCACAGGTACATTCTTAAAGGGTAAGGTTTTTGTTGGTGATGTTTCTTACGAGAGTGGGCCTGACGGAATGTTCCCGGCAAACGATCTTTCGCAATCTCTTTTAGAGTTAGGTGTTCCTCTTCGTCGTTTCAAAACAGGTACACCACCTCGTGTTAATAAAAGAACTGTTGATTTCACAGAGCTTGAAGAACAGATTGGTGATGAAGAAATTACGCCATTCTCTTTCGAAACTCCTGATGGCGTTCTTGAAAACAAGGCTATCTGCCATATTACATATACAAATGCCGATACAAAACAAGTAATCCTCGATAACCTTCACCGCTCCCCTCTTTATTCTAAAAAGATTGAGGGTGTGGGTCCCAGATATTGCCCGAGTATTGAAGATAAAATTGTCCGCTTTGCAGAAAAAGGCAGGCATCAGGTATTTATAGAGCCTTGTGGACTTAATACAGAGGAAATGTACCTTCAGGGGCTTTCCTCCTCTCTCCCCGAAGATATTCAGTTGAAAATCCTTCACAGCATAAAGGGTCTCGAAAACGCAAAGGTTATGCGTACCGCGTACGCTATTGAATACGATTGCGTTGACCCGTTGGCACTTAAATCTACTCTTGAATTTACAGACCTTTCAGGTCTTTATGGTGCAGGTCAGTTCAACGGCTCCTCAGGTTACGAGGAGGCAGCGGCACAAGGTCTTATTGCAGGTATAAACGCCGCAAGAAGCGTTCAGGGTAAAGAGCCTTTCACCCTCGACAGAAGTACAAGCTATATCGGTACTCTTATCGATGACCTTGTTACAAAGGGATGCCGCGACCCATACAGAATGATGACATCAAGAAGCGAATATCGTCTTATTCTCCGCGAGGATAACGCAGACCTTCGCTTAACAGAAATGGGTTACGAAATAGGTCTTATAAGCGAAGAAAGATACCAGAAGCTACTGGAAAAGAAAAGACTTATCGAAGAGGAAACCGCACGAATAGAGCGGGTAAGCATTGCTCCATCAGAGGAGCTTAACAAAGTTCTTGAAGAAGCCGGCACTGCACCGCTTATTACAGGCTGCCGCCTTTCAGAGCTTCTTAAAAGACCACAGCTTTCATACAAGCTGCTTGCTCCTTTTGATAAAAAGCGTCCTGACCTTTCAAAAGATATTTTTGAACAGGTTGAAATAAACCTTAAATATGCAGGCTACATAAAACGTCAGTTAGCG
>CAJGCL010000122.1 GCA_904501675.1 Clostridiaceae bacterium | reverse complement strand
TTCGCTTGTAGCTGAAAGAACACCAGGGATTTTCCAAGGTTTGCACCAGTCAATTGAGTAGTGCATTGTACCAACTGTTTCAAGATGGCAAACTGAACCTTCGTTCCAAACAACGAATGGAAGACCATGCTTAGTAACGAGTTCCTGAAGACCCTGAGTAAGTCTGTCACCCATTTCGCCAGCCTTCTGACATGCATTCTGCTTGTCGATTTCTTCAAGAGTGAAGTAACCAGCACAGCATGAAAGTGGGTTAGCAGTCATTGTACCACCTGTGAATGCCTTCTTAACCTTCATACCTGAATCGTCAAGACCAGCACCAAGATGTTTCATATACTGTTTCTTACCACCGACACCACCAGCACCTGGATAGCCACCAGCGATAACCTTACCGAAGATTGTAAGGTCAGGAGAAACGCCGTAGTAACCCTGAGCACCTGCCATACCAATACGGAAGCCTGTAACAACCTCATCGAAGATAAGGAGCGCGCCATATTTACGGCAAAGTCTTTCAACGCCCTTGTTAAAGTCGTAAGCAACAGGAGTTGTACCGCTTTCTGGACCGATTGGCTCAATGAATACAGCAGCTGTACCGCCACGGAAAAGGTTTGCGCGGAGCTTTCTCTCAAGGTCATCAAGGTCGCCTGGGAAGAATTCCTGTGTATGCTTGAAGAGGTAAAGCGGAACACCGCTTGCCTGTGTAAACTTAGAACCGGGAACGCGGATACCGTAACCTAACTGGTCTGACCAGCCGTGGTATGCGCCACCCATTTTGATAATGTTCTTTTTACCTGTTGCAAGACGAGCAACACGAACTGCAGTCATACAAGCCTCTGTACCTGAACCCTGCATACGGAACATTTCTACAGTTTCAACGCTGTCTGCGATTTTCTTTGCAAGCTTATATTCAAACTCGTGGAAAAGACCTGTTGAAGGACCGCAAGTATTGAGAAGATCGATAACCTGATCTCTGACAACCTTTGGGTTTGAGCCGAGAACTGTTGGGCCACCTGCCTGAAGGAAGTCGAAATACTCGTTACCGTCGATATCGTAAAGCTTCATACCCTCTGCTTTTGTGAAAACAAGTGGGAATGGATAGTTGAAAGCGAGGTTATGCTGAACACCGCCAGGGATAACCTGCTTTGCTTCTGCGATTATTTCTTTACTCTTTGAACATTTCTTATCATAATACTCTTCTTCGTATTTTTTAAGAACGTCGGGTTTGATTGTGTAAATTGGCTGTTTGATGAGTTCGTCAAGCTGTCTGTTAATGGCAGCAGCGTCATGATACTCACTGATAGCAAATCTTGTATCCATTTTCTATTTCCTCCTTAGAGTGAATTTTGATTCACTTTTTATTATACATTATTATATGGCCTTGTCAAGAGAAAAAAGTATCTCTTAAAAAACGTGTGAAAACTTAACAAAAACTTAATAATGTTTTTATGCACTATTTCTCTTGAATTTTGCTGATTTTTCAACCTTGAGAAAAAACCTGCTTTTTGTAGATACTTTTACTAAAACAATTATATTTTTTACTATGGAATTTGTTGACAATATACCACCCGTCTGTTAAAATAAAATGGATAATAAATTGATTTCATATAAAGGAGGAATTTGCTTTGCAAAATCTTATGGATTCAAAAACACTTGCCTACATAAATCTGTTCGGCATTTTAGGTACTCTCGAAAATCTTTGCGAGCTTGTACCTGAAGCATCTGAACTTCTTGAAGGCAAAAAGCCGATTTCTATCGGTTTTGATGTTAAAGACGGCCCAAGTGCTACTCTTTATTTCAAAAACGGTAAATGCCGTATGGAGCAGGGTTGCTCTTCTTGTGATGTTAAGCTTCCTTTCTCTAGCTGTGAAAAATTCAATGGTCTTATTGATGGCACAGTAACTCCTATCCCATCAAAGGGCTTCCAGCACATTGGCTTCCTTCTTAAAACATTTACTCCTCTTACAGACCTTCTCACAAAATATATGAGAGCATCTGAAGAAGACCTTAAGGACCCTGTTTTCTTTGAAAGAAGCACTCTTCTTATGCTTTACACAATCGGTGTTGCAATCGCACAGATTGGTAACAATGACCAGATTGGTAAATTCAGTGCTAAAGCTATCGAGGACGGAAGCGTTCTTATTGGTATCAAAAACGGTCCTGCAGTTGAACTTGTTTGTAAGGATCACCGCCTTGTTACACTTAAAAAGGCTCCTGCTACATATCGCGCTGCAATGATTTTTGATTCTATTGAAACTGCTCGCGGTCTTTTCGACGGCAAGCTTAACGCTCTCGCTTGTATCGGTACAGGCAAAATTGAAATGCACGGTCTCGTTAGTATGCTTGATAACATCAACCGCATTCTTGACAGAGTTGCATTATATATAGGATAAGGAGGCAGCAAAATGAGCAAAAAATATCCATTATACAAAACAACTAAATCAGACGAATATTTTGAGCGCGCTGCCAAGGTTATCCCTGCAGGCGTATATGGCCACTTAGGCCCTGCTGAAGGTCAGTTTATTCCTGTAAACAGATGGCCTCGTTTCTCAGAAAAAGCAAAGGGCTCATATTTCTGGGATGTTGACGGAAACCAGTATATCGACTATATGTGTGCATATGGTCCTAACATTCTTGGTTATTGCGATGAAGATGTTGACGCTGCTGCTATTGAGCAGATTAAAAAGGGTAACTGCGTTACATCTCCTGATAAAATTATGATTGAGTGCGCAGAGCTTCTTGTTGATACAGTTGCTACTGCAGATTGGGCATTCTTTGCAAAGAATGGTAACGATGCAACTCAGGGTGCCATCCTTACAGCCCGTGCTCATACTCACAGAAAGAAGCTTGTTTTCTTCAACAACTTCTACCACGGCGTTTCTCCAATGGTTCAGAAGATTGACTATCCTGGCGTTACACCTGAAGATGTTGCAAACAACATCTACGCTCGTTGGGACGATATTGAAGGTCTTAAAAAGATTATTGCAGAAAACGAAAATGAAATTGCCGCTATTATTGCTCAGCCATATAACCACGGCAACTTCATTGATAATGCTTTCCCTGTAGACGGCTTTTGGAAAGAGGTTCGCGAGCTTTGCACAAAGCACGGTATCGTTCTTATCGTAGACGACGTTCGTTGCGGCTTCCGTCTTGACCTTGCAGGCTCAGACCATTTCTTCGGCTTTGAGGCAGATATTATCTGCTTCTGTAAAGCTCTTGCAAACGGCTACAATATGTCTGCCTTCTGCGGTAAAGAGTTCCTCAGAAATGCTGCTTCAAGCCTTTCATACACAGGCTCTTACTGGATGAGCGCAGTTCCATTTGCAGCTTGTATTGCTTGTATCAATAAGCTTAAAGCTATTGATGCTCCAAAGCTTTTCGATACTTTGGGCAGACAGCTTACTGACGGCTTCGTTGCTGCAGGTAAAGAGCATGGCTTTGATTTAAGAGTAACGGGTGCTCCTGCTCTCTTCTATCTCAGAATTGCAAACGACGATTCTCTTCTTCTTCATCAGGATTGGGTTGCAGAGTGTGTTAACAGAGGTATGTTCATTACTTCTCACCATAACCACTTTATCAACGCATCTCTCACTCAGGAAGATATTAACCGCTCTATTGAAATTGCAGAGGATGCATTCAAGGCTGTTAAAAAGCTTCACCCTGAGCTTGGCTGATTAAGTTAATTTAACCGATGTCTATCGGCTCTATAAATCTATATAAAATGGAGGAATAAAAATGGCACTTTCAAAACAGGAGTGGCTTGCTCTTGAAAAGAAAGCAAACGAACTCCGTAACCTTTGCCTTGATACAACATATTGGGCAGGCAGCGGCCACATCGGTGGCGGTATGAGCGTTATGGATATTATGACAGTGTGCTACCACAAATATATGCACATTAAGGTTGAGGAACCAAACTGGGAAGACCGCGACCGCTTCATTCTCAGTAAGGGTCATGCAGGTATTGCTTATGCACCTGTTCTTTGCGACCTTGGCTTCAACGATAAGGAAATGCTCAAAACCTTTAACCTTTCAGGTTCAAAAATGGGTATGCACCTTGACTCAAACAAGGTTGTTGGTGTAGACGCATCTACAGGCTCTCTTGGCCACGGCCTTTCAATCGGTGTTGGTACAGCTCTTGCAGCAAGACTTCTCAAAAAGGATTTCAAGACATTTGTTGTTCTTGGAGACGGTGAGCTTGACGAAGGCTCAAACTGGGAAGCAGCAATGAGCGCTGCTCACTACAAGCTTACAAACCTTATTACTTTTGTTGACCGTAATCATAATATGATTGACGGTAATACAGAAGATGTTATGGCTCTTGAGCCTCTTGCAGATAAATGGGAAGCATTTGGCTTTATCGTTAAGAAGGTTGACGGTAACAACATTAAAGAGCTTTGCGAAGCTATTGATTTCGCATACGAAAATGATACAGATAAGCCTGTTCTTATCCTTTGCGATACAGTTAAGGGCTGCGGTATCGACTTTATTGAAGGCGACTTCAGATGGCACTATGGTGCATTTGACGATGAAAAATATGCTAATGGTAAGAAAGCTCTTGAAGCAACATACCAGAAGAGAATTGCACGTGCAGAGAAGGAGGGCAATTAATTATGGCAGGCGGATTATCATATACAGCTGAACAGTCAACATCTCTTTCAACAGCTGAAATTTACGGTCAGGCTCTTGTTGAGCTTGCAGAAGCTCATCCTGAGGTAGTTGCTCTTACAGCTGACCTTGCAAAATCAACAAAAATCGGTGATTTCCAGAAGAAATTCCCTGATAGATTCTTTAACGTAGGTATCGCAGAGCAGAATATGTTCGGTGTAGCTGCAGGTATGGCAAAGGCAGGCCTTGTTCCTTTCCTTTCAACATTCTCACAGTTCGCATCATTCCGTTCAGCAGACCAGCTCCATACAGACCTTTGCTACCAGAATGTTAACGCAAAAGTTATTGCTACTCACTCAGGTACATCCTTCGGTCAGGCTGGTTCTACTCACCACGCTATCTGCGACCTTGCTTTAACCCGTTCTATTCCTAACCTTACAGTTATCTGCCCTGCAGATGGTTACGAAACATACAACGCTGTTATGGCAGCATACAACACACCAGGCCCATTCTATATCAGAATTAACCGTGGTTTCGACCGTGTTCTTTATAAGGATGCAAACTATGGCTTTGAGCTTGGTAAGGCAGTTGAAGTTCACGAAGGCTCAGACCTTACAATTATTGCTTGCGGTTCTTGCGTATTCCAGGCTTTCCAGGCTGCAGAATTCCTTGAGAAGGCAGACGGTCTCAAGATTCGTGTTCTTGATATGCACACAATCAAGCCTCTTGATAAAGAAGCTGTACTTAAAGCTGTTATGGATACTCGCCGTATCATCACTGTTGAAGACCATACAGTTATCGGCGGTCTCGGCTCAGCAGTAGCAGAGGTTGTTGTTGAGTCAGGTAAGGGCTGTGCATTCAAGAAGCTTGGTGTTCAGGATACATTTGCTCCTATCGGTCTCCACGAAGATATTATGTCTACTCTTGGTATCGACTCCAACGGTATTATTGAAGCTGTTCGTGAAGTTATGAAGGCAGACTTTGAAGAGGATAATGACTGGGACGACGA
>CAJGCL010000121.1 GCA_904501675.1 Clostridiaceae bacterium | reverse complement strand
CAATCATTAACGTTGCTTCTGACGTGTACGAAGTTTTTGATATGACCGGATTTACCGATATGGTTACAGTTGAAAAAGCATATCAGAGAATGAGCGTTGATGGTTGTGAGTTCATTGCAAAGGGCGCTAACGGTGCGGTTTATCGCTATGATGATGAAACCATACTCAAGACATATTTTGCAAAGGATGCTCTTCCTGAGATAAAACAAGAAAGAGAAAACGCAAGAAAGGCTTTCGTTCTCGGCATCAATACAGCTATTCCTTATGGTATTGTCCGTGTTGATGAGGGTTATGGCACAGTTACAGAGCTCTTGAACGCAACCAGCGTAACTAAGATGATTCGCAATAATCCTGATGATTTGTCTGAAGCGGCTAAATATTATATTGATATGCTTAAAAGTATTCACTCTATCAAAGTGGAAGATGGCGATGTTCCGGATATGAAAGAAACTGTTCTTGCTTGGGCAGACTTTGTTGCCCCTCATCTTCCTGAAGAGCAAGGCAAAAAACTTCGTTCTTTAGTCGAAGCCGTCCCTACGCAAAATACTCTTATGCACGGCGACTATCACACAAATAACATTATGGTACAAAATGGAGAGCCTCTGCTTATCGATATGGATACTCTTTGTATGGGACATCCGGTATTTGAACTCGGTTCTATGTTTAATGCATTCATCGGTTATTCCGAGCTTGATCATCAGGTAACGATGGATTTCTTTGGTTACACTCACGAATCGGCAGAAAAGTTTTGGGATATGTCTCTTAAAATGTATCTTGGCACTGAGGATGATAAGGTGTGCAGAAGCGTTGCGGAAAAGGCGATGATTATTGGCTACACCCGTATGCTTCGTCGTGCTATTCGCCGTCCTGAAGAGGTAGACAGCCCTGCTAAAATTGCGAGATGTAAAGAGATGTTGGCATATCTGCTGAGTAAGGTCGATACTTTGATTTTCTAAGTATGGATAAGAACTTACTTATAAACGCTTACATAACAACTCTTCAATTAAATTTAAAAGTGTGATTGAAGAGAGGAATACACAAACAATAAAATTAATATTAGCAACAGACCTACCGAGAAAATTTTTCTCAGTAGGTCTGTTACTTGATAAAGTACTGTAAATGTTTTAAGTGTGTGTGGGAATATAGCTATGTTTTAAAAATGCATATACGCTCTCATAATAACCTAATTATCATCTATTTTTTCTAAATACAAAACAACTGAAACAATTGATATAAAAGAAATAATAGTATATAATCAATTCAACAAGTTTTAAAAGGCGATTACAACATCTTTGAAATCAACGAATCCTTGTTTGCCTTTGGCCAGAGCTTGTTAGGAGGTTAAAATAATGTTGAAATTTATTTGCTACCCAAAATGCACCACTTGCCAAAAGGCTAAAAAGTGGCTTGATGATAATAATATCGAATACGAATTACGAGATATTAAGCTCGATAATCCGAAGTTTGAAGAACTTACCGAATGGTATAAGAAAAGTGGATTGCTATTGAAGAAATTCTTTAATACAAGTGGTCTTTTGTACAAATCAATGGAGCTTAAAACAAAGCTACCAACTATGACAGAGGACGAAATGCTAAAACTCCTTGCCACAGACGGTATGCTCGTGAAACGACCAATTTTAGTGGGCGATGATTTTGTGCTAGTTGGTTTTAAAGAGGCCGAGTGGAAAGAAATAATCTGAATCACTGTGCTTTATCTTTAAATATGGTATAATATTAAAGCAATAAGACTTTCAATAGAGGGTTGTTTATGAAATTTATTAATGTTAAACAGAATAATGAGGTTTTCGCTGACGGATTTCACGATGACACAAAAGCCTTGCAGGCTTGTATTGACGAGCTCAAAAGTGGCGGAACAGTCTATTTCCCTGATGGTACATATCTCATATCAGGTGCTTTGATTTTCTATTCATATCAGCATCTGAAATTTTCAGATAATGCAACTATTCTCAGAAGTGACAAAAGTGAGCCATTAACAAGATATCTGCTTGCGTCCTATTCTGAGCCTGAATGGGGCGAATACATAGGCACTCACGATGTTGTGATTTCAGGCGGTATTTTTGATGGTAATAAAAATCTTAATGAAAGAATAACTATTGTAAATACAGTTCATTGTAGCAATATTACCATTGAAAATTGCAGATTCCGTCATTGTGCTCATTGGCATTGCATTGAAATTAACGGCACAGAGAATACAACTATTCAGAACTGCTTTTTTGACGGACCTTCATATACGTTCAAGACTGATAATCTCTTTAACGAGCAAATACAGCTTGATATGTCCCGCGACGGTTCATATGGTCCTGTTTATAATTGTGACGGTACTCTCATTGATTTTAAGTGTGATGATACAGTCTGCCGTAATATAGTAATCAGAAACAATATTTTTAAATGTGACGGCTTCCCCGGTGTTGGTCACCATGGGGATATTGACCACCACAATATTCTTATTGAAAACAATATTTTTGATGGTCCCTCAGGAAGAATCGGTAAAAGCAGAGGCTACATCTTCTTCAGACCAATGGTTTATGATTTGAAGGTGAAATATAATGCCTTTATTTCACCTGAAGAAACTGACTCCCCAAGCTATGGCATTATTCTTGAAAACCCCGATGCTAATGCCTTAATAGCAGAAGGTAATATCTTTATTGGAAAAATGGATAAAGAGGTTATTATAGGAAACTGATTTACTTTGGAGGAATTAAAATGAAAAAAGCGAAAAAAATTATATTAATTGCATTATTGGTAGCAGTTGTTATTCTTGTAGTGGGAATAATCTTTTTTGAACTCGATCCAGAAAACACAAATATTAACTATGAACCAGCAAACGCTGAGAACGAACTCGATAAAACAATAAGATTCGATAAAAACGGCAAGCTTAAGATATTACATATTGCTGATACACATCTTAACTATGACAAGCATTTTGATGCATCAATATGGGTAATTGCTGAAGCCTGCGATGTAGAAAAGCCTGACCTTGTTGTTCTTACAGGTGATAATACCCATCCTAATGAGGATCCTGAAAAAACTAAAAAACTCATCAATGCTCTGATGAATATATTTGAATCAAGAAAAATTCCCGTTGCTGTAACCTTTGGTAACCACGATTCAGAGGGTGGACCAATGACAAGAGAAGATATTATGGAATATTACCAGACCTTCTCATGCGTAATAACAACCGATAACAGCGAGAATTTCAAAAACTGTGCAACATTTAATGTTCCGGTTCTTGCATCTGATAGCGATAAGGTTAACTTCAATCTTTGGGTATTTGACTCAGGTGACTATGACGAGGATGAACCAAGGCATTACGACCGAGTACGCACTGAGCAGATAGAATGGTACAAGAAAACTGCTGCAAAGCTCAAAAAAGAAAATGGCGGTAAAACAGTTAACTCTGTTGTTTTCCAGCATATAATTGTTCCCGAAATTTATGATGTTCTTAAAAAGTCTGATTCAAAGCAGCCTTATGCAATTAAGCATATTTACAATGAAGAAGAATTTTATATGTTTGACTCTGAACAGGTTAACTACGGAACTCTTAATGAAAAACCTTGTCCCGGCTATTACAATGACGGACAGTTTGATGCTTTGGTAGAAACAGGCGATGTTCTGGCAATGTTTACAGGTCACGACCACACCAATGCTTTTGGCGTAAGAAATCAGAACATTGATATTTACACCTCACCTATGACTCGCTACAAGGGCTTGGCTTATACAACTCAGTACGGCTACCGTGTGGTTGAAATTGATGAAAATGACACCTCAACCTATAAAACAAGAGTTGAACGCCTCTATGATGTATTTGATTTTAGCTACATAAAAACTGCAAAAGATAACGGCGACAAATATTCAACAAGAATTGCTTTTGAGCTGGCAGTAAAGGGTACAGTGCAAGAAGGATTTATGAAGCTATATCAATCCGTTGTTGAGCTTATTACAGGTAGACAGGTTACTTACCCCGACTAATAAACAATAAATTCAAATTCATCAAAAAAATATAATGGAGCTGACTTTTTAGTCAGTTCCATTTTTTCATTATAAGGAAAATTATGTCCCTTGCAATTGAAAAGGATGCTTACATTGTGCTATAATTATTTCAATTAATCAGAATCCAGGAGGATTTATTTTTATGAAGAAAGCATTAAAACCAAAAATATTAGGAACAATATGTCTTATTCTGGGCATAGCTTTTGCAATTGTTGGTTTGTATTACTACCACATGCAATATCTCTGTTTTGAATACACACCACTTCAGTTTATTCTCGGATTTGTTGTTTGTCTTGGCGGAGCATTGCTTTCGATATCGCTGAGAAAAAAAGCAGATAAAAAGAAAACTGCGGTGAAAGCAGTTTTAACGGCTTCGGTTTTTGCGGTTGTCCTTATGGGACTTATGTTTTTGATAAATGCTGTAATCGGTAGCGGTGAACTTAAGTTAGCGGCAATGGTTATTCCTGTTTATCTCACATTCATAATTACATCTGTTATGGCTCTGCTTTGTGTGTTCAGGATATTTAACAACAAGGTTTTGAAAGTGATTCTCTCACTACTCATTGTTATAGGATTTCTCTTCGGAAGTCATTCGTATATCAAATCCCACGTTTACGTATTGCTTTACGAAGATTACACTGCTCCTACACCTATTATATCAACAGTATCAAAAGAAAAGAATGATGATAAAATGATTATAGGCGATTTTTATGTAAGCACAAATGGTAATGACAAAAACAACGGCACAAAGGATTCACCGTTTCTGACTATTGAAAAAGCGGTTGAAGCCGTAAGAAACACAGATAAAGCAGGCAAAAAGGGAATTACGGTTTGCATAGAGGGTGGCGAATACCGTGTGTCTTCTCTCGAACTTACCAAAGAGGATTCAGGAACAGAGAAATGCCCCGTAACATACTGCTCTTATAACGGTGAAGTTATTATCAATGGTGGTATAACACTTGATACCGCTGATTTTAAAAATGCCAAAAGTTATCCCGGAATTGCAGAAAGACTTTCAGATGATGCTCAGAAAAATGTTATGGTTGTTGACCTGACAAAAGCACCATATTCACTCACGAAGGACGATTGGGGTAAGATTTATGCAATCGGCTCCTACCATACTGCAGATAACTATGACGGCGATTATACAGGCCCTCTCTATTGCGAGCTTTTCGTGGATGATATAAGGCAAACCGTTGCAAGATATCCCGATAATGAATATCTTTATACTGAAGAGGTTGTAAAAACAGGTTTGGGCAAGGAATCTGACGGTTCGCTTACAGAAGTTAAGGATTGGTATGACATCCGTAATCCTGAACCGGATATTTACAAGGTTAATCCTGAACTTGCAAAGAGAATTTCAGGTTGGAAAAACCTTGATGATGTGTGGATGTTCGGCTATTGGAAATACGATTGGGCAGATGCTTCAACTCCCATAGGAGGCTTTGATAAAGCTACTCGTGAGCTTACTCCAAGGTTTGTTAGTCTTTATGGAACCAAAACCGATGCACCGTACTATTTCTTTAACGTTCTTGAAGAGCTTTCTGCACCTGGAGAATGGTATCTCGACAGAGAAAAGGGACTCCTTTGTATGTGGGAACCT
>CAJGCL010000120.1 GCA_904501675.1 Clostridiaceae bacterium | reverse complement strand
TTTAACTTCTCATCATCAAAGGGTCATGCAAATACTCAGGACCTTTTCGATACAATGGGTCTTTCTCGTTGTGCTCTTAACCCAAAAACAATGCAGTCTAAGAAATATAAGATTAAGCCTGCCAAGAAGAGCAAAAAGATCGCTATCATCGGTGGCGGTATCGGCGGTATGGAAGCTGCAATCGTTTGCGCACAGCGTGGTCATAAGGTTGACCTTTATGAAAAGACAGATAAGCTCGGTGGCGTATTTATTGCTGCAGCTGCTCCATCATATAAGGAAAAAGACCGCGACCTTATTGCTTGGTATAACCGTGAGGTTAAAAAGTACGATGCAATCACAATTCATATGAATACAGAGGTTAAGGATATTGCTTCACTTGGCGCAGATGAGGTTATTGTTGCTACAGGCTCTGTTGCAAATAAGATTCCTGTTAAGGGTGCAGATACTGCAATTGAAGCAGTTGATTTCCTTCTTGGTAATAAAGAGGTTGGTCAGAACGTTACTGTTATCGGTGGCGGTCTCACAGGCTGTGAAATTGCTTATGAGCTTTACCTTCAGGGTAAGAATCCTACAATCGTTGAGATGCAGGATGACCTTATTACAACACCTGGTATCGCTCTTGCTAACACAAGCTTCCTTCGTGACTTCTTCAAAACCAACAAGGTTCCTGTTTACCTTGAAACAAAAACAACAGAAATCACAGATTCAGGCGTTACTGTTCAGACAAAGGACGGCAAAACAGAAACAATTCCTGCAGACAGCGTAATTCTTTCTGTTGGCTACAAGCCTGCTCCTGTTGCTGAAAAATCAAAGCACATCCACATTATCGGTGATGCACAGAAGGTTGGTAACCTTCGTACAGTTATATGGGGCGCTTGGGACGTAGCTATGAAGTTATAATCAATTTGGCGAATAACTTTGTCTTGTCTCCTCGCAGTATCTTTATACAGCGTCGTCGCCAAGCCTTCGTTCTTCATCCAAATTGAAGAAAAAAGAAATCATCCCCAACGAAAATTTTGATTTTCGTTGGGGATGATTATTTTTATTTAAGCTTTAAAACTGCATTATGGTCATCTATACCATAGTTTCCTGCACTGTGCTTTAATATTTCAAATAAATCAGCCTTGTTGCCGTCAAGGTCTTTAATATTGATTTTCTTTAAAATGAAATTAAGTCTTCTTAAAACACCTAAAAATGCATCACCCTCGGGTGTACCTTCAACAAATGGCTGATTGCCTGCAAAAAGGTTTTGCACAAGCTGAACTATGTAATCCTTTAAAAGCATTTTTTTAATGGATTTGTCGCATTTAACAAAGAAAAGCCTGCAAAATCCAGCGCAGGTGAGCTTGTCAAAAAGCTTGCCTACAAAGCGTATGGCCTTAAGTATAACAGGGGAGCTTTTCACACCTAATTTTCGTGCCATTCTTTCAGGGTTGTTTTTCATATCGCTAAGCATATTAAGTATCATACTGTCAAATAAATCTGAAAGATATTTTTTGCAGGTTCTGCCGTTTGTATCCCACTGGAAATCAGGGATAGGCTCACTTTTTATATTTATTGTATCCAAATCTTCAAATTCTACATATCTCATATATGCAGGGCAACCGATTGCAGAGCCTGTGCAGACATCGTAGATTTTTCTTCCGTTTTCAGTAATCTTTTCGTTAATTGCCTGGTTGTGCATATGGCCTGTGAAGACGAGGTTACATCCTTCGTCTGCAAGCATAGTTGTAATAGCGCCTGAATTCTTCTGCACAGCAGAGCCAATGAGTGAGAAAATAGGCTGACCGGGTAAAAGAGGGTAGTGGTTCATTGCAAAAATCATTTGATTATTTGCTTTTGCATCACGAATCTGCTCTCTTATCCATTGCATTTGTTCTTCATCATATGTTTCCTTGCATTCAGGTGTGCCATCGTTATTCAGCGCCAAAAGACGGATATCAGGTGTAAGTTGAGCAACATATGAAAGGTGTTTTTTATCAACTGCGATTGCATCTTTAAAGCCAAATTCGTAGTATAAATCAAATAATTCATCTCTGTTTGTGTGCTCAACCTCGTGTATACCTGCATCTGTGTAGCCTCTGCAGTAATCATTAAAATCATGACCTGCAGTTATAATAAATACTCTTTTTCCATTTTCCTGAAGCTTTTTTAGAAGCTTTATGAATCCCAGATGGCTTTCCTTTTCTCCGTTAAAGCTTAAATCACCGGGGATAAGTATTGTCTCTGTTTTAGTCTGAGTTGCAAGATAGTCAAAAATAGCATTGTTTATTGATTCTGTTTCAGCAAAGCATTTTTGCTCAAATCTCATAAATTCGTCATATTCTTTTCCGTATGCGCCTAAAGAATTTTTGAAAAAATGTGTATCTGTAATAAGGTAAAAATTAAGCTTGCTCATAAAACACCTCACAAATTTTATAAATATATTTTATCATATGCTTTTTTATAGTTCAAGAAATTATATTTATATTGTCTTTTTCTGTTGAATGTGATATATTATTAAGGATATATTTTGGTATATGAAGGTGTTTATATGGATTTCAGAAATGACTTAGTCAACAACATTTTACCTTTCTGGCTTAAAAACTCAATTGATTATGAAAATGGTGGTATATATACTTGCCTTGATAAAGACGGTAATATATACGGAACAGATAAAAGCGTGTGGTTTCAGGGCAGAGCTTTGTGGGTGTTCTCAAAGGCTTATAACCTGATTGATAAAAACGAGGAATACCTTAAGGCTGCTAAATGCATATATTCATTTTTGCCTAAGTGTACAGATACAGACGGCAGAATGTTTTTTACCGTTACTGCAGATGGTAGAGAGCTTCAGAAAAGAAGATACTATTTCTCAGAAACCTTTGCAGCAATCGGCTGTGCTGAGCTTTACAAAGCAACAGGTGATAAAGCTGTTTTGGAAACTGCAGAAAAATATTTCAATGTTGCATATGAGTGCTTCACAGGTGTGAGAAAAAACCCGCCTAAAATCAATCCTGATAACATTGATTCAAAGGCGCTTTCACCTGTTATGATTATGCTTGCAACTGCTCAGGTTTTAAGAAGTATTCCTGAAGTGTTTGATAAATATAATAAAATCTGTTCAGAGTGCCTTGAAGAGATTCTTAATGGTGGTTATCTTACAGAACGTGCACTTCTTGAAAGTGTAACAAAAAAGGGTGAATTCGTTGATAGCCCTAACGGCAGAATTGTAAATCCTGGTCATTCACTTGAAGCTGCATGGTTTATTATGGCAGAAGGTCTTGTTACAGGAAACAACGATGCTGTTGAAAAAGCAAAACATATTATTGATATCACTTTACCTCTCGGTATTGATAAAAAGCACGGTGGTATTATTGCGTTTACTGATCTTGAAGGTAAGCCACCGGTTCAACTTGAGTGGGATATGAAGCTTTGGTGGCCACAGTGCGAGGCAATGATTGCTTTAAGGCTCGCTTACATTCATTATAAAGACGAAAAATATAACGCTTTATATATTGAAATAAAGGATTATTGCGAAAAATATTTCTGCGATAATGAAAGTGGCGAATGGTACGGCTACCTTCACTATGATAATACAGTTTCAACTACCTTGAAGGGTAATATCTTCAAAGGTCCTTTCCATATTCCGCGTCTTTATATGATTATGGCATCAATGGACGAAACAAACGATATTCTGGAGTATATGAAATAAGCTATGGAATATGTTCTTAAAGAGTTTAAATCTAATGCTGATTTGTTAAACGGTGATTTCTATCAGCTTTCTTCCTATCATTGGGAAGCTGATACACCATACAGACCACTTACATACGCTAATGTCGGCATTGTTGGAGATTCACTCGTTGCTGTGCTTAAATGCTACGAGGATGACCCAAAAGCAGATTGTTTAAATAGAGATGACCCTATATATACAGATAGTTGCCTCGAATTTTTTGTGGCTCCCGTATCAGAAAAAGATGAATACATCAATGTTGAGTGCAATTCGAAAGGTGTATTTCTTTCTGAATTCGGTGCAGGGAAATACGGAAGAAGGCTTGTAAGTGATTTAACACCGCTTTCGCCCTCGGTGGATAGTTTTTCGGGTGAAGATGATAACGGTGCATATTGGGGCGTTTTTGTTGAAATTACAAAAGAGTTCGTTTACAGTGTATATAAGATAAATATTGATTGTATTGATTTTAGCAAAGTAAAGCTTAATTTTTATAAATGTGGCGACGGATGTCAGATTCCTCATTATTTGACTTTCTCTCCTGTTACTACGTTACCACCGGGCTTTCATAACCCGGATTGCTTTGCAACATTTAAAAAGGAGATATAAAAAATGGTGGATATTAAAGAGATTATTGCAGCTTTTCCTGATTATGGTGAGGTTGTTGGTTATAAACCTATAACTGCGGGGCATATAAATGATACATATGTGGTTGATTATAAGCTTGAAAACGGCTCACTTTCCCGTTATCTTTTACAGCGTATAAACACTAATGTTTTTAAAATGCCTGTAGAGGTTATGGAAAATGTTATGGGTGTTACTGCGCACCTTCGCAAGAAGATTGAAGCATACGGCGGTGATCCTGAGAGAGAAACATTAACTGTTTTCCCTGCGAAAGACGGCAAAAACTACCATATTGCAGAAGATGGTGGCTTCTGGAGAATGTATAACTTTGTGGATAATACATTTTCTATCAACGAGCTTACCAATGCTGAAGATTTCAGAAACGCTGCTATCAGCTTTGGTAATTTCCAGAAACTCCTTGCTGACTATCCGATAGACACTCTTTATGAAACAATTCCTAATTTCCACAACACTCCATCACGCTTTAATGATTTTAAGGTTGCTTTGGAGCAGAATCTTTCAGGCAGAAAAGACCAGGCACAGCCTGAGATTGATTTTGTGCTCGCTCGTGAAAAAGATTGCGGTGTAATTGTTGAAATGCTTGAAAAAGGGGAGTTACCTTTAAGAGTTACTCATAACGACACAAAGCTTAATAATATCCTTTTTGATAATGAAAATAAAAAAGGTCTTTGTGTTGTTGACCTTGATACTGTTATGCCGGGTTCATCTCTTTATGACTTTGGTGATAGTATCCGATTTGGCGCGAATACAGCCGCAGAGGATGAAAAAGATTTATCAAAGGTTTCTCTTAGCCTTGAGTATTTTAAAGCATATGTTGAAGGCTATCTTGAATCTGCAGGCAAAAGCCTTACAGAAAATGAAATAGATTATCTTCCATTCTCTGCAAAGCTTTTAACTCTTGAATGTGGTATCAGATTCCTTGGCGATTTCATTAACGGAGACGTTTATTTTAAAACAGAATATCCGGAGCATAACCTTGTAAGAGCAAGAACTCAATTCAAATTAGTTGAGGATATTGAAGCTAAATTTGATGAAATGAGAGCCATTGTTAATGAGGTTAAAAACAGTATTTGACAACACGAAAAACTTTTTAAAAAAATTTTAAAAAAGTTGAAAAAAAGTGTTGACAAATTCATTTCAATAGTGTATAGTATCTATCGTTGTCGGTAAACAAAAACACCGCAACGATACTCATGGGAGCATAGCTCAGCTGGGAGAGCATCTGCCTTACAAGCAGAGGGTCATAGGTTCGAGCCCTATTGTTCCCACCATGAGGTGGCCCGGTAGTTCAGTTGGTTAGAACGCTAGCCTGTCACGCTAGAGGT
>CAJGCL010000119.1 GCA_904501675.1 Clostridiaceae bacterium | reverse complement strand
AGGGCAACGAAAAAAAGCGCGAGAGGATTGCTAAGTTCATCCCCGATACCCTTTTCACTCCAAGGAGTGGTGAAGCACATTTTTTCTATTAGGGCAATTTCTTTAACATGGCATTGTGCCATTTTTACAATTTCAACACTCATCATTTTGTGTCGTACCATGTCTTTCCGCAAGCAACCTCAACAGTAAATGGAACTGACATCTGACAGGCTGTTTCCATAGTTTCTTTGAGAAGCTCTGCAACCTTTGGCGCATCGTTTTCAGGCGCTTCAATTATAAGTTCATCGTGAACCTGCATAATGAGTTTTGCCTTTGGGAACTCTGCTTTAAGACGGTCATATACACAAATCATTGCGATTTTAATAATATCTGCCGCAGTACCTTGAATAGGCATATTCATAGCAACTCGCTCACCAAAGCTACGCCTTATAGCATTTGATTCATTAAGCTCAGGAAGATACCTTCTTCTACCAAAATATGTTTCAGCATAGCCCTTCTCTTTGGCTGATGCTTTCGCATTTTCCATAAATGCGGCAACACCTGAATAGTTTGCAAGGTATCCTTTAATATAGCGGTCTGCTTCCTGAACGGATGTGCCTATATCCTGAGAAAGCGAAAATGCGCCAATTCCGTAAACAATACCGAAGTTAACAGCCTTTGCCTTTCGTCTGTCAGAAGAGGTTACATTCTCCAAAGGTATGCCCATAACCTGAGATGCAGTTACTGAATGGATATCTACACCATTAACGAAAGCATCTATCATATTTTTATCTTCTGCTAACGCAGCAAGAACACGAAGTTCAATCTGAGAATAGTCGGCATCAACTAAAAGATGACCTTCTTTTGCAACAAAAAATCTTCTTAACTCTCTACCCTGCTCTGTACGCACAGGAATATTCTGAAGATTTGGTTCCGCAGAAGATATTCTGCCTGTACGGGTTTCTGTCTGGTTAAGGGTTGAATGGATTCTTCCATCGTTATCAATAACCTTCAGAAGACCCTCGCAATATGTTGATTTAAGCTTTGCTAAAGCCCTGTATTCAAGAATTTCATTGATAATAGGGTGCTTATCTCTTAAAGATTCAAGCACTTCCGCATTGGTAGAATATCCGCTTTTTGTTTTCTTTTTATGAGGGAGATTCAGCTTATCCTCGTCAAAGAGAATCTCACTTAACTGTTTAGGTGAATTAAGGTTAAATTCACATCCTGCCATTTGGTAAACATTGCGAAGGCACTCTTCAAGTCGGGTAGAAATTTTATCGTTGTAATTCTCAATACCTTCTCTGTCTACAAGAAAGCCCTCACGTTCCATTGAAGCAAGAACTCTTGCTAAAGGAAGCTCTATTTCGTGGAGAAGTTTTGTTTGATTTTTTTCATCGATTGCAGCAGAAAGCTTCAAACAAAGCGCTTCAATTACTGCAGCATTCTGAACATATTCTTTCTCTACATCATAAAACTCCGACAGTTCCCCTGCCTCTATTTTAACAGCACCTAAAGCGTAAGCACCACTAAGAGCAGAAACTGAATAATCGCTTGAATTAGGATTAAGAAGATATGCCGCAAGGGATGTATCAAACTTAATATTTTTTAATTCTATACCACTTGAATCGCAGAAGCTGTAAAGCTTCTTTGAATCGTCTGTATACTTTTCTATTCCTTCATCACCGAATAAGTCTGAGACAAAGGAAAGGAACATAAAGTTATTATTTGCAGTAAGAACAACACCTTTTTCTGTTTTGAAAAGGATATGTTCAATTCCGCAATCGTTATACTTAACTGTAAAATATGCCTTACCTGCAGACTTCAAATCTGAATAAAGGCTCTGAAAATCATCTACATCAAAAAGAGTAACTGACTTCCCGTCGGGTATTTCTTCCTCGATTGCTCCCTCAAAATCAAGTCGTTTTAAAATTTTGAACATTTCAAGGGAAGAAAGGAGCTTTGTTGCCTTAACAGCATCAGGCTCTTTGATTTTATAGGTTGAAAGGTCTGTATCAATAGGTGCCTCAAGACAGATTGTACCTAAGGTTTTACTAAGGAATGCATTATCCTTTGAAGCCTCAAGTTTAACTTTCATACCCGGCTTTATATCAAGCTCTGCCAAATTTTCATAAATATACTCAATAGAATGAAATTTCTGAATAAGCTCTTGAGCACCCTTCTCGCCTATACCTGCAACACCAGGGATATTATCTGAAGTATCGCCCTGAATTGCTTTAATATCTATAAGTTCTTCAGGTGTAACACCATAAACCTCTTTTATTTTTGCTCTGTCATATACAACTGTAGTGGATTTCCCCATTTTTGTTGTAGCAAGGAGAACATTTACATTATCTCTTACAAGCTGAAGGCTATCTCTATCGCCTGTTAAAATATAGCAGAAATCGTCCTCAGTACAAGCATTTGAAAGTGTACCTAGAATATCATCAGCCTCGTAACCCGGCTTTTCAATAACAGAAACACCTATAAGGGTCAGAAGCTCTTTTAATGTGGGGAATTGCTCAATAAGCTCCACAGGAGCAGGCTTACGTGTGCCTTTATATTCGCCATACATTTCATGGCGGAATGTTGGATGCTTAACATCAAAAGCTACTGCAACAGAATCAGGCTTATGCTCTTCTAAAAGGCCTAAAAGTATATTCATAAAGCCGAAAATACCGTTAGTGAACTTACCGTCTTTAGTAGTAAGCATACGAATTCCGTAAAATGCTCTGTTTAATATTGAGTTGCCGTCAATAACAAGAATTTTCATAATTACCTCACAGATTGAGAGTTTCTAATGTAACAAAATGGTAACTGTTTTGTTTAAGATAATTTTCTTCACTGAGAGCTCGCAAGCAACCTAATGCTGCAGCATCTGTTGTATTACCCGGGATATACACATTTATACCGGTAGCTTCTGAAATGTATTTATCAAGGCCATACATATTTGACAGACCGCCACAAAGGAAAATGCCGTCGTCTGTAATATCCTTAACAAGCTCAGGCGGTGTAATTTCAAGAACACTCTTTATTACCGCGCAAATTTCATCAACGCTATCTCTTAGAGCAAAGTTTATTTCCCTTGCTGTAACCTCAAAGAATTCAGGCATACCGTCTTTCATGTTTTTGCCTTTGGCAACAGCAGCTATTGTTTCATCTCGCATTTTAGCGCCTGAAAGAGTATGCTTAAGCTCATTTGCTGTCAGTCTGCCAACTGCAATACCACGGGTAGTTTTAAGATAGGTTTTTATTATTTTATCCATATTATTGCCGCCTACAGGTACACTTTTTGCGATTGCTATACTACCCATTGTAACAACTGCGACGCTTGTTGTACCTGCACCTACGTTTACAATCATTGTACCATATGGCTTATTAAGCATAACGCCAATACCAAGAGCCGCTGCAAGAGGCTCTTCTATAAGAGTTGCTCTACCGGCACCCGCTCTTAAAACGCAACCTAAAATATTACGCTTTTCAAGATTTGTTATACCTGCAGGCATTGTTGCAACAACAGTAGGCTTGAATATTTTATTTTTACATATGCGGTCAAGGAAAACCTTTAATAGCTTTTCAGTATTTTCAAGCTCAGATACACCACCACTAAGAATTGGTTTTACAAGCTTGATTGCATCAGGGCATCTTCCTGTCATTTCCAGAGCCTTGCTGCCTTCTTCAAGAACAAGGCCTGTTTCTCTTTCGAGAGCAAGCACAGATGGCTCGCACAAAACTATACCTTTGCCTTCAACAGCAGCAGTAATATAGCCTGTACCTATATCAAGACCGATTTTTAAACCTACCATTATCGCACCTCTTTTCATACTAATCTAACATAGTATTATACACCTTGTTAGTATTTTTGTAAACAATAAAGCGCATATTATTGTATTTACAAACGACTTTTTATATAGTACAATTAATGAGACAAACAACGCATAAGGAGTGATTTTGTGGCCGGTGTAAAAAACTCAAAACTAAAGCTTTTGTATCTTGCTGAAATTTTTGAAAAGAAAACAGACGAAAACACATATATTTCCGCAACTCAGCTTTGCGATGAATTGCAAAAGCTGGGAATTCAAGCAGAAAGAAAATCAATTTATAAAGATATTGATGTGCTTCGTGAATACGGCTACGATATTATTCACGAGGGTACACGAAACAGTGGCGGTTATTTTTTAGGAGCCCGAAAATTTGAACTTGCAGAAATACGTCTTTTATCTGACGCGGTACAGGCTGCAAACTTTATTTCACAGAAGAAAACAAATCAGCTTGTTGAGAAAATAGAAAGCTTTGCAAGTGATAAGCAGGCAAAGGTTTTACACTCTCAGGTTTATGTTGATAATAGACCCAAATGTAAAAACGAAGAAATCTTTTATACCATAAGCCTTCTTGATGAGGCAATTACAAATGGCGTTAAGGTTACTTTTACATACACAAGAAGAAAAATAACAGAAGAATTTAAAACTGCTACAGAAGAAAAAAGCTTCAAGGTAAGCCCATATGCGCTTATATGGTCTGATGACCATTATTATGTTATTTGCAACAACGAAAAATACGATAACCTTATGCATTTGCGCATTGACAGAATCAAGCATGTTGAACATACAACAGAAGCTGCAAGGCATTTTTCTGAGGTTTCAAGCTACAAAAACAGCTTTGACTCTGCTGATTACGCATCAAAGCTTTTTAATATGTATAGTGGTGAACAAAAGCCTGTTGAGCTTATTTGCAGAAACGATTTACTCGAAACAATGCTTGACCGCTTTGGCGACAGAGTAAAGGTGCAGAAGGTTGATGACGAAAACTTCCTTTTACGCACAAATGCAGTTGTAAGCGATGGCCTATCTGCTTGGGTACTCCAATTCGGCGGAAGAGTTACAGTAAAAATGCCCAAGGAGCTTATAAACTCTGTTAAAATGAAGGCGGAAGAAATACTTAAGAAATATGAATGATAGAAAAGATGCCGATTGCCAGTTTTCAGAGCATCGCAAAGCTTATAATATTTGGAAGCGGAGCTTCTTCCCCTCAATTCCGCATTCCTGATTCCTGATTCCTCATTCCTAATTTAAAAAAGCCTCCCGTATGGGAGGCTTTTTATCATTATTTGTAATATTCAACAGCGGCCTTGAACATCTTGATGTCGTAGTTACCGGGAACGTTCTTATAAAGTCCGTCGCCGATACGCTCACTGTGACCCATTTTACCGAATACTCTGCCGTCTGGTGATGTGATACCTTCAATTGCAAACATTGAATCGTTTGGATTGAAGTGAACATCACTTGTTGCATTGCCTTCAAGGTCAACATACTGTGTTGCAATCTGTCCGTTTGCTGCAAGCTCTCTGATAAGCTCTTCGCTTGCAAGGAAACGACCTTCACCGTGAGAAATCGGAACGTTGTAGATTTCGCCAACCTCTGTAAGAGCAAGCCATGGAGATTTGTTTGAAGCGATTCTTGTTCTTACAATTCTTGACTGGTGACGTGCAATTGTGTTGTATGTGAGAGTTGGACAATTCTCGTCTGTATCTATAATCTTACCATATGGCACAAGACCTAATTTGATAAGTGCCTGGAAGCCGTTACAAATACCACACATAAGACCGTCTCTGTTTTCAAGAAGGTCTGTTACGCCATCCTTAACTGCAGCGTTACGGAAGAATGCTGTAATGAATTTACCTGAACCATCAGGCTCGTCACCACCAGAGAAGCCACCTGGGATGAATATCATCTGTGCATCCTTGAGCT
>CAJGCL010000118.1 GCA_904501675.1 Clostridiaceae bacterium | reverse complement strand
CTTTTATTTTGCTGAAAGCTTAAGAAATTTAATGCTGCACCGAAAAACCCTACGCCTTGCGTAATAAAATCAATCATTTATGAACCTCTGTATCTCGTTAATTGTATAAAGTAATTCATCTGTATTTTCAGAATCCACATTTTTCAAAGCATCATATTTTTTTTGCAAACGTGAAAGCTGTTGAGAGAGATGCTTATGGGAATCTTCATTATGTGATTGTTTACCTATAAAGCAATCCGCTTCTGTAAATGACTTTATTTCACCTGTATATACCGCATCAAATGTTATGTAATGCCTTCTTCCTTCATGGGTGGCAAGCTCTATTCCTATTTCAAAACCATTTTCAAAAAGGAAGCGCCTTAAATCCTCCGCCCTACTTTGTGGTTGAAAAATGAAATGAATTTTATTCGTTTTCACCCACGGAATCTCAGCAAGTTTTTCGGCAATAAGAGTACCGCCCATACCCGCAAAAATTATTTCCTGGGCATCGGCTTCATTAAACTCCCTTAGGCCATCTGACAACCTCAACTGTATTTTATTTTGTAGATTGTATTCTTCAACAGATTTACGGGCATTTTCCAAAGGCATTTTGCCTATATCTGCAGCAATTGCACCATTCACCTTTTCGGTTTGAACCAAATAAATGGGTAAATACCCGTGATCTGTACCAATATCTGCAATAATGCCGCCGCCCTTTACGAGAGAAGCGACGGCAAGAAGCCTTGGTGTAAGATTAATACTCATTATTCACCTATTGCTGCGTTGATTTTTGCAACAAGCTCATCTGCATCAACACCATGAACTCGGCAAGCCATTTCTACAGTTTCGCCACGTGCTGAAGGGCAACCGAGGCAATGCATACCCATTTCAAGGAAATATGGTGCAGTCTGTGGTGCCATATCAAGAATATCGCCAATAATTGTATCTTTAGTAACTTTCATAGTTATAACTCCTTTTTTTCTTTAGTATAGCACATATGTTAATAAAAATAAATATAAATATGAAACTTTTTAACATATTTTATTACATCTAATTGTTTGATTTCACAATTGATTTGGATCAAGCACATATGATAAAATTAAAGTGTAATAATTTACCGTTTTTGGAGGCACTTTTATGTTACAAAAAGATTTCAATCCCGTTCTCAGATTTATGGTTGTAAGTGATGTTCACTATAAAGATGACCACTGCGTTGAAGAAGAGCGCATGGAAAAAGCTATAAAGATTGCTTACAGACTCAGCGAAGAACATCCTACATATAAAAAACTTGATGGCGTTTTTGCCGATGGCGACTTTGCAAACTCAGGTACAGAAATCCAGATGAGAAAATTCAAAAAAACTCTTGATGATAACCTTAAGCCTGAAACAAAATACTGCCTCAATATGGCAAGCCACGAATATCACGGAGATGGTGTTGAAAACGCATATAAACGTTTTACTGAAGTTTTCGGAATCCCTGTAGATAACCACATTGAAATTAATGGTTTCCACTTTATTCTTATGACCTCTTCTCACGGCTGTGAATATGAGCAGGACAAGGTAGATTTCGCAAGAGCAGAGCTTAAAAAGGCTCGAGAGGCAGACCCTAAAAAGCCTATTTTTTTCTTCCAGCACCCACATATTACCGATACTGTTTCAGGTAGTATTTACTGGGCAGACGAAACCTTCTACCCTGTTCTCATGGACTACCCTCAAGCTATTGACTTTTCAGGCCACTCACATGTGCCGATAAATGACCCTCGCTCAATATATCAGAAGCATTTTACATGCCTTGGTACAGGCTCGCTTTCATACTTTGAGCTTGATGAGTTTGATAAATACTACGGCACATGTCCTCCAGGCAAAGAAGACTGCGCACAAATGCTTCTTGTTGAAGCTGATAAAGACGGCAGAGTTCGTATTTACCCATATGATGTTTTAACGGATAACTTCTTCCCGTTCGTATGGGAAATTGATGAGCCTTGGAATGTTGACTCCTTCAAGTATACTGATGCGCGCTATAAAACAGATATTGCACCTTACTTTGACGATGCAAAAATTACTGTTTCAGATGTTACGGAAAATGGTTTCAAAATCATGTTCCCACAAGCAAAAATTCAAAAAGAATATGTTAATGATTACAAGGTTGTTGTTAAAGAAGCAGAAAACGGCTTAACAGTTAAGCAGGCTTGCCTTTGGAGTGAATATTATTTCTACAATATGCCTGAAACCTTAAGTGTTTCCTTCGACGGACTTAAAGCGGGCGCGAATTATGATATTCAAGTTATCGCAGGCTCTTTCTGGAACACATATTCAGAGCCAATAAAAGCAACAGTTACTACAAAATAAACTCAATTAAAAAGGAGCGAAACTAATTGGATAAGATTTTTGTATCCGGCATGAACTTTATTGACGAATACGGCAGAGAACGTATTTTCAGCGGTATGAATGTCGTGGATAAAAAAGAATATATTGCAGATAACCCTGAATACGGCTATAACCCCGAAACATTTCCTTTTGAAGAATTCAAAGCAAGAGGATACGATATGATTCGTCTCGGATTTACCTGGGGTGCTATGGAACCAACACCAAATCACTATAATGAAGCACTTATCGCCTCTCTTTGCAAATTCCTTGATAAATGCGAAGAATATGGCATTTATGCATACCTTGATTGCCACCAGGATGTATGGTCTCCTTATTGCTATGGTGATGGTGCACCACGTTGGGCAACCATAACAGACCAATTCAAACCAACAAAACCATTTGTTGTCTGGGCAGAGCCATATTTCTATGGTAGAGCTTGTCACAGAGCTTTCGATAATTTCTGGAACAACGTTAAATACAATGGCAAGGGTCTGCAAGACTACTATTCTGACATGTGGAAGCATGTTATAACTGCTACCAAGGACAAACCTGCTCTTTTCGGCTTTGACTTTTTTAATGAGCCATTTCCAGGAGCAGATGGTGGTAAAATTTTCAGAAAGGTTATTGCAGGTCTTGTAAAAACATCTATTACAGATAAGCGTGTTAATCTTTTAGAACTTGCGAAGGTAGGTATTTTCAGTAAAGAAAAGCCAAAGGCACTTAACCAGTACACAGGCGACGTTTTCAGAAAAATCAACTCTGATTGCGATGACCTTGTTAAAAACTTTGACGAAAACCGCTACTCACCTTTCTTAAGCAAAATGGCAGCAGCAGCAAGAGAAGTTACTGATAATGGATTTGTTTTTATGGAAAACAACTACTACTCCAATATGGGTATCCCTTGTTGTAATAAGGCTGCAACTGTTAATGGTAAAATTGAGCCAAAGCAGGTTTTTGCTCCTCATGCATATGACCTTATGGTTGATACTCCAGCATACAAATACGCTAGCAACTCCCGAGTTGGAATGATATTTGACCAACACAGAGCAACTCAGGAAAGATTGCAGATTCCTTGTATTGTTGGTGAATGGGGTTCATGCGCTGAAGGTGATGGTTGGTATCCACACATCAGATTCCTTCAGGATAAATTTGATTCATATAAATGGAGTAACACATACTGGTGCTACTTTGATGGAATTCTTGAACAAGACTTCATGAAAGTTCTCACAAGACCTCGTCCAAAGGCAGTTACCGGTGAGATTATTTCATACAAATATGACCACGATGATGGTGAATTCAAGCTTAAATTCAAGCAGGATAAGAAATTTGATGTTCCTACCATTGTTTACGTTGACAGAAAACCAAAGAAAATAGAATGCGACGGTGAATACAATATCATTGAACTTCCCGGTAAGATTGGTTTTGATATTGAATTCACAACAGATATAGGCGAGCACGAAATTGAAATTGAATTTTAATTTATTAAATTACATAATAAAGGAGGCGTGATTATGAATAAGGTTATAACGATCAGCCGTGAATTTGGTAGTGGAGGAAGAAGTGTAGGAAAACTTGTTGCAGAAAAACTAGGCATACCCTGCTACGACCAGGAATTAATCCAAAAAATTGCTCAGGAAAGCGGTTATTGTGAAGAATTTATTGCAGAAAAAAGCGAGCATCACAACAATAAATTTCTTTCAAATCCATTTGCTTTCCGCGATTATTACGGAAACTCCATACAAGATAAAATATGGCTTGCTCAACTTAAAGCAATAGTTGAGGTTGCAAACAAAGGGCCATGCGTTATTGTTGGTCGTTGTGCGGACTTTATTCTTGATGGAACTGCAGACTTGCTTAAGGTTTTTATTCACGCCGACAACAAAACACGTGCACATCGCATTGTGGAGCAATACGGAGAAGCAGAGCAATCGCCAGAAAAGCGTCTCAAGGAAAAAGACAAACGAAGAGCTGCTTACTATCAGGTGAACACCGATAAAAAATGGGGAGATATGAAAAACTATGACATATCGCTGAGCACCTCCTCTCTTGGAATAGAAAGATGCGCTGATATTATTGTAGAACTCTATAAGTCATAAAAATAACGGTATCGGAAATTCCGATACCGTTATACTTTTGTTAGTAATATTATTAATCAAATTTACCTTGAAGCTGTTCTATACCTTTTTGTTCAACTTCTTCATTCGTAGCAGTTTTCATAAACTCTGCCATTGCAATTCTTCGTTCGGAAAGCTCCTCATACATCTGAGCTTTTCTTTCAGCAGAAAGCGGATAGAAGAACTTAGGGATAATACCAAGGCTGGAAGAAATAATCGGAATACCGGTACCAAGAGCAAATATCCACCACTTGGTTTTATCTGTCTGAGTACCTATTTCTTGACCTTGAATATATCCTATTTTACCCATAACGACATTGTTAATACCGCTCATAACAGCGTTCTGAAGTTTGCCTATAAGATCCATTGAAACGCCTGTCATAGCCTCTGAACGGTAACCATGCTTCCATTCACAGTAATCCAGAGCTTCGTTTTTGATTTCAGCAGGGATAACTCTACGCAAACCATATACGCACATTTCAAGAATTTCCTCGATAGCCATTACAGGTAGTATAACGCCTTTTTTCATAAAATTGCCGTTAATGGACCCTATACCGAAAACAGTCAGCCATAGCATATCTGTCCAAGCGTCTTCAAAAATCCACAAGGCTTTTGTGGAAAACCTTTTCCTTAATGGTTCAACAAAACTATAGCTTATGAACTTAACAGGGAAAGCAGGGATACCAACTATAGTTTTCCACGTAATTGAACCGATAACATCTATATAGAAATTGGTTCTGCTCTTACCTATACTGAAGCCAGAAAGGAAATTCGATATAAGATATGTAAGCATTGGTTTATTATGAATAATTGCCTTAAAGCAATGCTTTACAGATGGTTGCCTTATAGACTGGGGAACTCTCTCACGAGAATTTGTAACAAAGAACAATGCAAACGCCGCAGATAAAGCTGCACAAACGATACCAAAGCTTGCAAAAAGTTTAGGAAGATGTATATTTATTACTTTATTAGCAACAAGGTCATATATGATACCAAATATCTGTTTAGGTAGGTCCTCAACAAGATGGGAGGCAACGTTTGCCGTTGCAATAAGACGCGACCTTTCCAGTGGCTCCGGCGTTATGGTTGACAAATAACCTGTTTTAGCAACTGCAGTAAATGTGGTTGCAGTTTCAGTAATAATACTCATTGCAAAGTAGAAAATCCACTTTGGAATGTAATTACCCGGTGTATCAGGGAAAAGAAACGGAATAAGCCAATACCACATACCAAGAATGGTTAGAGGTATTTCACCTAAAAGAACATACGG
>CAJGCL010000117.1 GCA_904501675.1 Clostridiaceae bacterium | reverse complement strand
CCGGCATCCCTTCGCGACGAATTAGGTTTAAAAGCGTATCTCATTAAATCTCCCGACTCAGATACAAAATGCATATATCTCTATTCCGAAGCAGGATGGAATGAACTTTATAAAGAGTTTAATCAGGGGGGAGAGCATAATCAGGAAAGACGCCGTCTTGCAAGAAAAATTCTTTCAGGCGTTATTTACGGTGAAGTAGATAAAGGCGGAAGGCTTACTCTCAATTCTGCTCTTAAGGAATATGCAGGCATTGAAGATGCAGTTCAGATAGTTGGTAACAACAACCATATTGAACTTTGGTCGCCTGAAGAGTGGGCTAAGGAAACAGAAATTTTTGAAAGCCAGTCTACAGATACACTTAACATTAACTTCTGATAACTGCGTATGGATTTTAATCATATATCCGTTCTTCTTGAAGAATCGGTTAATTCATTAAATATAAAACCCTCAGGTGTATATGTTGATTGCACCGCAGGGGGCGGTGGTCATTCCGCCGAAATACTCAAACACCTTAACGAAAACGGACGAATGGTTCTTATTGACCAGGACCCTGATGCAATAAAAACTGTTACGGAACGTTTTAAAGGTGATGAAAGAGTAACAATTGTTCATAATAATTTCTGTAACTTCGCTGATATTCTTCAAAGTATCGGCGTTGAATCCGTCGATGGAATAGTTGCTGATTTAGGCGTAAGCAGCCATCAGCTTGATACGGCTGAACGAGGCTTTTCATTTCATAATGATGCTCCTCTTGATATGAGAATGAGCCAAAGCGGAAAAAGTGCGAAGGACGTTGTGAACACTTATTCAAAAAATGAACTTTATAATGTAATATCCCGCTACGGAGAAGAAAAGTTTTCTGATAGAGTAGCCGGAGCTATTGTTAAAGCAAGGGACAAGCAGCCTATAGAAACCACTCTTCAGCTTGCAGAAATTGTTTCCAATGCCATTCCCGCAAAGTTCAGACGTAATGGTCATCCGGCAAGAAAAACCTTTCAGGCAATAAGAATAGAGGTTAATGGTGAGCTTGATGTTTTGAAAAACACTTTGCCTGTAATGTTCAGCAAACTAAAGGTGGGTGGTGTGATGTCTATAATCACATTCCACTCTCTTGAAGACAGAATCGTTAAGGATTATTTCAGAACATTAAAGGCCGGTTGTACATGCCCTAAGGATTTTCCTGTTTGTGTTTGTGGTAACTCACCCAAGGCGGTTGTAAAATCCGGTGGAGTAAAAGCATCGGGTAAGGAATTAGACGAAAACAACAGAAGCCGCAGTGCTAAATTGAGAACTGCGACTAAGCTGTAATTTTTTTAAAATCTATAAGGAGGTAAGTATGGCGTACAGAGGCTCTGAAGCATATGATTTTTCACTCTTCGAACCACAGATAATTGAAGAACCCAAAAAGCAGCAGCCTCGCACTGCAAAGCCTGCAGGTACTGCTGTAAAACCTCAGAAAAAGGCACCGGCCCGTAAACAATTTGCTAAGACAACTACTACGGTAAAGGAAAATGCTATAAACTTTTTAGATAATTATCAGGTAGAGGTTGAACGCTCTGCGCAACAGGCAAGTGTTCCTGTATCTGTAAAGAAGGCTCTTTGCTTTGTGGCAGTATGTGTAAGTCTTGTAGTAACTCTTCTTGTAATGAACACAAGATGCGATACACTTATGAACGAAATTTCTGCTGTTGAGAATCAGATAGAAATTGCTAAAGGTGAAAATGTAAGACTGAATGCAGAATTAAGCAGTATAATCTCAACCGATAAGATAGAAAACTATGCAGAGAATGTTCTCGGTATGGTTAAAGCTGAAAATTATCAAATTAGCTATATTGATTTATCTGAGGGTGATGAAATACTTCTTTCAGGCGAAAAAACTGTTAATGGTGAGTCTGAGCTTTCGGGTAAAATAAAAGAGCTGTTTGCATATATTTTCTGAGGAAATAATAAATTATATGAGAGTTGAGAAATGCTCGACTCTCTTTTTTGCATAATTCGGGGTATTTTCTACCTGTAAAAAAACTCGTTTTTAAGGGGTGCCATATGTCAAAAGTAAATGCAAATCTAAAAAAAAGATGCATAGGCGCGATAGCGGTTATACTTGTTTTTGGTTTCGGTATTGATATATTAAGACTTTTTTATTTTCAGGTTTTAAAATCTGATGAATACAGGGTAAAAGCAGAGGCTCAGCAGCTTAGCGATACTTTGATTACTGCAGACCGCGGCGTTATTTATGATGCGAGTATGAACGTTCTTGCAGAAAGTGCTGCAGCCTGGCTTGTTTATATTAATCCATCTGAAATAGAAGATGACGCACAGGCTGATTTTATTGCTAAAGGACTCGCGGAGATTTTTGGTGATATTAAGCCTGAAACAATAGCAAAAAAAATTTCTAATCGCAAATATAGCTATGTGAAAATAAAAGATAAGGTAGCGTATAACAAAAAGAGTAAGGTATCTGCTTTTATAAAAGAAAATAAACTTCATGAAATAATCGGTATAGACCCGGATACAAAAAGATACTATCCTTTCGGTAACTTTGCTTCAACTGTTATCGGTATGACAAATAGCGATAATAACGGTAGGGCAGGTCTTGAACTTAAATATAACGATACTCTTACGGGCGTTCCCGGCAGAATAATTACTGCTCGTGATGCCAATAGCCGACTTATGAAGTCAAATTATGAAACAAAATATGATGCAGAGCAGGGAACAAGCCTTGTACTTACTATTGATAAATCGATACAGTACTATCTTGAAAAAGGTCTTTCTCAGGCAGTTAAGGATAATGACGCTTTATCTGCTTACGGCATTGTGATGGATGTTAATACAGGTGCTATTCTTGGTATGGCAACAATGCCCGACTATAACCTTAACGAACCTTCGGTGCTTACAAATCCTGATATTCTTGCAGAGCTTGAAAAAATAACAGATGAGGATGAATATGATGTTGCATATAATAATGCAGTTTTCCTCTCATGGAGAAATAAGGCAATAAGTGATACATATGAGCCGGGTTCTGTTTTCAAACTTTTCACCGCAGCAGCAGGTATTGAAGAAGGTGTTGTAAACCTTAATACCACATATAATTGCGTAGGTGCAATTCAGGTTGCGGATAACCGAATTCGTTGCCATAAGCACGAGGGACACGGAACGCAGGACTTAACAAAAGGACTTATGAATTCCTGTAACCCGTTCTTTATTACAGTTGGTCAGAATTTAGGTACGGAAAGATTTTATAAATACTTTGAAGCATTTGGTTTTACAAAGAAAACAAATATAGATCTTCCTGCAGAAGCGCAGCCGGTAGCTGATGTTACATATCATTCCAAGGAGAATATGGGTATATCTCAGCTTTCTTCAAGTGCTTTCGGTCAGACCTTCCAGGTAAGTGCAATTCAGATGATAACAGCGGTTTCAGCAATTGCAAATGGCGGTAAGCTTATGAAACCTCACGTTGTTGCAAAGAAGCTTGACCAGGCTGGTAATACGGTCTATGAAACTATACCACAAGTTCAACGTCAGGTGATTTCTGAAAGCACAAGTGAAAAGGTGCTTTCTATGATGGAAAAGGTTGTTTCCGACGGTACGGGTAGAAATGCATATATTCCGGGTTATCGCGTTGCAGGTAAAACAGGTACATCGGAAAAGTTAACTGTTGACGGCGAGTATATTGCGTCATTTGTAGGTTGCGCGCCTGCGGATGATCCTCAGATAGCAGTTCTCATAATCATAGATGAGCCTCAGAGCGCGGTTCATGGCGGTGGTGCCATTGCCGCACCTGTTGCCGGTGCAGTTATTGAACAGACTCTTGAATATATGAATGTTGAGCCTGTTTACACACCTGAGGAGCTTTCAAAACTTAACGCAGTTACTCCTGATGTAAGCGGATTAACGGTAGGAGGAGCAAAGACAACTCTTGAAAAGCAGAATTTCACAGCCCGTATTGTAGGCAATGGCGATAAGGTTATTTCTCAGTATCCTGTAAGCGGTCAGAGCATACCAATGAATGGTGTTGTTGTGCTTTATACCGAAACAGACAATACAGAAACCTCATCTTCAGTTCCTAATCTTTTAGGTTTAAGTATAAGTGAAGCGAACCAGAGAGCGGTAAATTCAGGTTATAATATAAGAATCTCAGGTGCCTCTCTTGATAGTGAGGTTATTTCCTACAGACAAAGTGTTGAAGAGGGTACAGAGGCTTCTCTTGGTTCAACTATAACGGTTTATTTTAAAACAACAACAGGCGTTCAGGATGATTGATACATAAGAGGTGTAAATATGCTTTTATCAGAACTTTTAAAGGGATTAAATATACTGTCAGAATATGAAGATAGAGAAATTTCTGATGTTACAGATAAAACTAACAAAATAAGCGAAGGATGTGCTTTCGTTTGTGTTGTTGGCGCTCGTTTTGATGGTCACTCTTTTGCGGAGGAAGCCTTAAAAAACGGAGCAAAAGCAGTAATTGTTTCAAGAGATTTAGGGCTTAAAGAACAGATTCTTGTTGAAAATCCTCGCGAAGCCTATGCAATAATGTGCAGGAATCTTTCAGGTAACGCAGCGGAAAAGCTTACAGTTATAGGCATAACAGGTACAAATGGCAAAACTACCACTGCCTTCGTTGTTAAAGATATTCTTAAAGCAATGGGCATAGAAAGCGGTCTTATCGGTACAGTCAAAAATATGGTAGGCGAAAGGGAGTTTCATACAGAGCTTACAACTCCTGACCCATATGATATGCATAACCTTTTCAAAATGATGGTTGAGGACAATATAAAATATTGTGTAATGGAAACCTCATCTCAGGCGTTTCATCAGATGCGTCTTGCGGGCATACATTTCTATACAGGAGTTTTCACAAACCTTACTCAGGATCATCTTGATTACCACGGCACAATAGAAGAATATAAAGCGTGCAAAAAAATGCTCTTCTTCAACTGTGATAATGCGGTAGTTAATGCAGATGACGAAGCAAGTGCTTATATGGTTGAAGGCGTGCCTTGTAATGTTAAAACGTATGCCTTGAATAATAATGCAGACTTCAAAGCAGATAATGCGGAGCTTTTCTCTGACAGAGTTCAGTATGACCTTTCGGATGAAAAGGTTATTTTCGGCATTCCCGGTGATTTTTCTGTTTATAATTCCTTGTGTGCAATAGGTGCTGTTTGCTCTCTTGGTTTTGATTTATCAGACGTTATTTCTGCAATAAGCAAGGCGAATTCCGTTAAGGGAAGACTTGAATTATTAAAAACAAATACACCATATGGCGTAATTATAGACTATGCTCATAGCCCTGACGGACTGGAAAAAGCAATTAAAGCCGTTCGTGGTTTTACAAAGGGTAGAGTTATCACTCTTTTTGGTTGCGGTGGCGACAGAGATAAAACAAAGCGTCCTAAAATGGGCAGGGTAGCAACAGATTTATCAGATATTGTTGTAGTTACTACCGATAATCCGAGAACAGAAGACCCTGATGTAATTATCAAAGAAATTCTTATAGGTACTGTAGGCTCGAAAGCCGAGGTTGTAACAGTAACCGACAGAACTGAGGCAATAAAATATGCCCTTTCAATTGCAAAAGAGAATGATACTGTTCTCCTTGCAGGTAAAGGACACGAAACATATCAGGTAATAGGTAAAGAACGTGTTCACTATGATGAGCGCGAGGTTGTGGCAGAGATTCTTGGAATCTGAAATCACAGTGGGTGATGTGTATGAAGAAACTTT
>CAJGCL010000116.1 GCA_904501675.1 Clostridiaceae bacterium | reverse complement strand
GGCAAATTAACTGACGAAATCTCTCAGGCAGTAGCTACCGCTGTTACTCTCGCAGAGGTTGAAGACATATACAGACCATATAAGCAGAAGAGAAAAACACGCGCCTCTGTTGCTAAAGAAAAAGGCCTTGAACCTCTTGCAGAAATCTTGTTCTCTTTCACCCTTAAAGGTGTTGATTTAGAGGAATTGGCATCAGAATATATTGATGCTGAAAAAGGCGTTGAAACAGCTCAGGACGCTTTACAGGGCGCATCTGATATTATTGCAGAAATTGTTTCTGACTCCCCTGACGGCAGAAAGCTTTTAAAAGACCTTATCAACAAGCGCGGTGTTGTTCGCTCTGTTGCTAAAACGGAAGAAGACAGCGTTTACGCTATGTATTACGACTATCAGGAGCCTGTTTCAAAAATCCCTTCACACAGAATCCTCGCTATAAACCGCGGTGAAAAGGAAGAATTTTTAAAGGTTACTGTTGAAATTGAGGAAGAAACAGCAATATCCCTTCTCAATCAGTTATTTGTTAAAGAAGGTAGTTCTTCCACTGACTTCTGCAAAGAAGCAGTTAAAGACAGCTTTTCAAGGCTTATATTCCCTTCTCTTGAAAGAGAAACACGTTCAAATCTTACAGAAAAGGCAGACGAGCAGGCAATCAAGATGTTCGGCTCCAACCTTAAGCCTTTACTTATGCAACCACCTATTAAGAACAAAACTGTTCTTGCTGTTGACCCTGCATACAGAACAGGTTGCAAGCTTGCAGTTGTTGACGGCAACAGCCGAGTTCTTTTCACAGGAGTTATTTACCCTACACCTCCACAGTCAAAAATTGCAGAATCTGAAAAAACTGTTCTCAGCCTTATAGATAAATTCGGTATTGATTGCATTTCTATCGGTAATGGTACCGCAAGTAAGGAAAGTGAAATCTTTATTGCAGATACCATAAAGAAGGCTTCACGCCCTGTTTCATATATGGTTGTTAATGAAGCCGGTGCATCGGTTTATTCAGCTTCTAAATTAGGCGCAGAAGAATTCCCTGATTTTGATGTTTCCGTGCGTTCTGCAGTTTCAATTGCAAGAAGACTTCAGGATCCACTTTCAGAGCTTGTTAAAATCGAGCCTCGCAGTATTGGTGTTGGTCAGTATCAGCACGATGTTCCACCTGCACAGCTTAATGAATCACTTACAGGCGTTGTTGAGGATTGCGTTAACGCAGTTGGCGTTGATCTTAATACTGCATCTGTTTCACTTTTGAAATACATTGCAGGCGTAACCTCCGCAACGGCAAAAAACATTGTTGCTTTCCGTGAAGAAAACGGCGGTTTTAATTCAAGAACAGACCTGAAGAAAGTTAAAGGGTTAGGTCCTAAAGCATTCCAGCAGTGCGCAGGATTCTTAAGAATTCCAAAAGGTAAAACTCCCCTTGACAACACAGGCGTTCATCCTGAAAGCTATGATGCAGCTAAAAAGCTGCTTGAGCTTTTCGGCTTCTCACAAAAAGATGTTGCCGAAAACGGCGCAAGAGGTATTGGCGCAAAGGTACAGGAATATGGCGTACAGAAGGTAGCAGAAGAATGTGACGTTGGTGTTCTCACCCTTGAGGATATTATTGGTGAGCTTGAAAAGCCGGGCAGAGATATACGTGATGACCTTCCAAAGCCAATGCTCCGTTCAGATATTATGGATATGAACGATTTAAGAGAAGGTATGGAGCTTACAGGCACAGTAAGAAACGTTATAGACTTTGGTGTGTTTGTAGATATCGGTGTTCATCAGGACGGTCTTGTTCATATTTCTCAGATTTGCGACAAGTATATTAAACATCCGTCAGAGGTACTCAAGGTCGGCGAAGTTGTAAAGGTTAAAGTGTTATCTGTAGATGCTCAGAAAAAGAGAATTTCTCTTACAATGAAAGGTGTTCAATAATAAAGTAAACTTTACAAATTAAATATAGTGTGATATACTAATAAAATCTTATTGTTATCAGCGAGGTTATTCTAATGCTTGAAAAAAGTTATGCACTTAATCTTATTGTTAAAGGTATTGAAGGAACTGTAAACAAAACAGGCCTTCAGTTATCATATCCTGAAGGCACTCGCCCACCTGAGCTTCCGATTATTACAGAAGGCGAAAAATCTATTATCATGTATCGTAGCGATGATGGTAGCCGTATGAGAATTGTTCACGAAGGCGACAAACTCTCATTACACATCGCAAAGGCAGACCTTGCAGATGCTCCGGATGATGATTTGCCAAGAGTTTCTCTTAACCTTCTTGACCTTGAAGCATTTGACGAAAGAGACCTTAAATATATTTTCGAGGAATATATTGAAACTATTGAAAAGACTTTTTCAACAAAGTCTTCATCAACAGGCAAAAAGCTTCCTACACCTGTTTCAAGAACACAGGCCAAAAACGGAACTCTTTCATACGACGCTAACACATTGGGCGACCGCTTCACAAAGCTTTATCCTGAGCTTCGCGAAGAATATAAGAACAATATCGAACTTTATGACGAATTTCTTGCAGAGGACTTCTTCGTAAACCACGGTAATGCTCTTGTGCTTGAAACACTTAAAGGTAACGACTCAATGAAAATGCGTCAGCTTTTCAAGCTTCTTAATGATATTTATGAAGACGGAACAAATGATACACAGAGCCTTGTTGCTGTAACAATTCTTGGTGTAACAATTGCTGAAAATATGGAGCTTTTCGATAAATGCAAAGAGTATTTCAGCGATACAATGAACGAACCTGTAACAGAAATCATTACATTCCTTTCTAAAAATAAGAGCGCAAGAATGCGTCTTGAAAACCCACCTGTGTACAAACCACAGAAACAGAAGAAAAAAGGTATGTTTGCTTCAATGATGGGTATGTAAAATCAACGTCCGCTTGTATATAACAAGCGGACGTTTTTATTTAATTTGTATACTATTATATTATATATAATGTGATACGATATTTACACAGATTTTGTACAATAAAAAAGCTCCCTCGGTTAACACCGAGGGAGTACATTTATTAATTCAGAAACTTGCGATTTCTTAGATAATTTCTTTTTTCTTTCTTGTAAGAACGAAAGCTGCGCTTGACATTACGCAAACTGTTGCTGCAAGAGCGATACCAACATCACCAGTCTGCTCTGAGCCTGAGCTTGAGCCTTTAGCTGTTGTTGCTGTGTTGCCACCTGCTGCAGTTGTGTTTTCAGCATCATCTCCACCGCTATCGCCACCGAGAAGACCTGAGATAAAGTCAATAATTGCATTAAGGATATCTTCAAAGGAGTCGAAGTTAAGACCTAGGCTCTGAAGGATTCCGAGGAAACCGTTTGAAACATCAACGTTACCGTCTACAAGCTGTTCAACAATATCAGTTATTTCAGCGTTACCGAGTGTGTTTGCGATAGCATCTGCAAAGTCTGCAAATGTTACGCCGTTACCGTTAAGCATATCGGTGATAACATCAAGAAGCTCGTTGATTTTATCAGTATCTTCGCTTTCTCCCTCGCCTGCAGGAGTTGTTGTTGCAGGAGGAGTATTTTCAGGGAAGCTAAAATTGATTATTGTATTTTTATAAAGCTGAGTAGTTATAATATCGTTTTGAGCGTTACCGTCGTCTGTACGGAACTCGTCGATATAAAGATTCAATGAAGTCTGAGCCTTTGTGGTGTCAATAACATTGAATGTGATATACATAAGATCGTTTGCCTGATTCTTTGAAACGCCATCGCCCGAAGGAATCCAAGCTAAAGCATATTCGCTTGTTGAACCCGATTTGTAGCCTGAAACGAGGAGACCGCTGAAATTAGGAATTTCGTTCTTAGCAGAGTCAACAGAACCGGCAAGACCTGCCTTAGCAACTGTTAAAACTGCTGGGTCAAACTCGAAATAGAGGTTAACACCGACAAGCTTCTGGATGTTACGTGGAGCAGCAACAACAACTGTAAATGTTGTGGTTGTTACAGCTGCAACCTCCGAAGCTGTGCTTGAATAACTGCCCTCTGCAACCTTTGTGGAAAGCTGAGGCCCGCTTGCCGCAGAAACTATCGGCGCCATACTGATGCAGATAAGTAACGCGGAAAGAAAAATCGCAAGTACTTTCTTCATTGATATCTTCCTTTTAAATGAAAATTTGGGAGAACCCGTTGAACAACATATGGGCATAGATATACCCACACTTATAGTTTGAGATAATTATATTACAAATACCTTTGAATGTCAACAGATAATTTGCTTTTATTGTATTTATTTTATAATATTTTTTCCAACAACAATGACCTTACAAATGGCTATTTACTGCGGTTTGTAAGGTCATTCGGCATTTTGAACAAAATACGCCTTTTATTTTGTACATCAATTATCAAGAGAAAGTATTTTTTCCAATTCCACGTTGCTTATATCGGAGCCTGAATATTCTGAAACAGAAGAAAGAAGTTTTTCTTTAATTTTCTGTGTTGCTTCTGTATCTGAAAAATCAATTCCGCTGTCGGCAACAGGCTTAAGGAACACGCCTAACGAACAAGATTCTGTAAGCTTTTTAGGTATCATACGCACTACTCGCCCGTTAATGCTGCGTTTTGTGAATTTACAATTTTTATCACACAACACACAGGTATATTCCTCATCCACAAATGGTAATGGGGGGTTCTTCACTGAAGGAGTTTTAGCAACAAGCGCACCGGTAGGACAAACATTTACACATGCTCCGCAGGATACACACTTGCTGTTATCGAGAGGCAAATCAAAGGCACTCTGAGGCAGGGTTGCGAAACCTCTGCCGAAAAGACCAAGGTTTTCTGTTCCTGAAATCTCTTTACATGCGCGCACGCACTGACCGCAAAGAATACACTTATTGTTATCTCTTACGATAAACGGATGACTTTTGTCTTTAGTATACTGACGTGTTTTACCAAACAAAGCATTATCGAATGCTCCATATTTCTCTGCAAGAGGCAAAAGCTCACAATCATAAACCTTTGCGCATCCGCATTCAAGACATCTTGATGCTTCTTTTCTCGCTTCCTCTTCAGTGAGTGTATAAGCTACCTCCGTAAATCTTCTTGACCTTTCCTCTGCAGGCTCAAGCTTTATTTCACATCTTGAAACAACTGGTGTACCTTCAAGAACTGTTTTATCAAAAGCTTTATTTACTGAATACTGTGGAAGATGTGGAGGCATTTTTTCACCGTTAATCCAACAATCAATTGATTGAGCTGCATATTTACCGCCTGCAATCGCACGGATTGCTATATCAGGACCCTTGTTTATAACATCACCTGCCGCAAAAACACCATCAACAGATGTCATAAACGTAATCTCATCAACTGCTATTGTGCCTTTACGAGTAAGCTCAATGCTGTCAATATCCTCACTTACAACCTTCTGACCTATTGCAGAAATTACTGTATCGCAAGGAATTATTTCAACGCTACCATCAATAGGCATAGGGCTTCTTCTGCCTGATGCGTCGGGCTCACCAAGCTCCATATTCTGCACCTTAAGACCAAGTGTTTTGCCATTTTCACAAACAACTTCAACAGGAGCAGCAAGGAATTTAAATTTAACTCCCTCTGCCTTGGCATCTCTTATTTCGTCGTCCTCTGCAGGCATTTCTTTCTCTGTTCTTCTGTAAACGAGAGTAACATTTTCTGCGCCAAGACGCACCGCAGTTCTTACAGCATCAATTGCAGTATTACCGCCGCCTACAACGCAAACATTTTCACCTATAGGAGCATCT
>CAJGCL010000115.1 GCA_904501675.1 Clostridiaceae bacterium | reverse complement strand
TATTGATGATAATTGTAATTTCTTTGATGAGTGGCAGAAGGACAGAGAAAAATATAATATAACAAGTGAAGCTTTCGGCTGGTCGCCTGATGATCCTTGTCTTGATAGCGAAATAACTCTTGCAGGCGCTCAAGCAAAGGATATATATAATACTGAATTAAGAGATAAATATATAGACTGTGCAAAGCTTAATCCTGTAAATCAAACAATGGAAATTGAAAATGGAGTACTTGTTTTTAACAACGTTATTCAAGGTAATTCCGCAGTTTTTTACGAAATAACTTTCGAATAATTGAAACATAAATAAAAAATTCCTCTCATATAGTTTTATAGAACTCTATGGGAGGATTTTTTATGTATAGTGATTATGAAGAACGAGCAGTACAATTGGGAAGATATATAGCAGACAGTAAGTCAACAGTGCGTGCAACCGCGAGAAAATTCGGTGTTTCCAAATCTACTGTTCATACTGATATTACAGTAAGACTCAGGCGTATAGACCCGGCACTTTTTGGCGAGGTAAGGAAGGTGCTTGATGTGAATAAAGAAGAACGCCATATAAGAGGCGGTATTGCAACAAGAGAAAAATATAAAAAAGAAGCCTTGGTTACCAATAGGTAGCAGTTGACAAAAATATCGTTAGGAGTTATATTTTATATATAATTCTAATTTGAAACGAGGCATAAAAATGAAACGAATTTTATTGGTTGCGTTAGCAATGGTTTTAATTGTATCTCTTGCTGCATGTAAAGATAATTCATCAGATGTAGATAATACAACCACGCAAGCGCCGACATCTGATGTGGGTGAAACAGGTTCATCTGAGGTTTCTACAACCGCAGAAAAGGTTTTAGATAACGAAGAAATTAAAAATTTGTTAGCTTCATACCCGGCTGAGGTTACAGGACTTACATCAAACATTTTCGATTGCCTTCTTAAAACAACACCGGCTGAATTTAATGGCAAGTCTGCTGTAAAGGTTGAGGTTTTTGCAATTAATGAAAAAGAAGCTCAAGGAGTTTTCTTCATTGTAGGCGATGTTTTCTATAAATACGACAAAGCGCAGAATAAATATTTTAAACTTACTCAAAAAAAGGCTGAAGAAATTAAAGAGGATGTTAAGATTTCTGTGGAAACAACTGCGGCAGTTACAATAAAAAAAGATGAAAACGTTAAAACAGAAGAAGATATTGCTGATGAAAACAATAATGTTTTAATCTCACGTTATAAAAACTATGATTTATCAAAGATAGGTTTACCTAAGCCTATTACAGAATATGAATTTCAGGTAACGGGAAAAAGAGCTGTTGCCACAGATGGTGAAACTGTTTTTATTGTTTATCTTCTCGAAAACGGCCAATACACCACATTTACGTTTGCGGTAGGTGCTGAAAAAGACTATTATTTAGATAATTCTACAGGTGAGTATAAACCATTATCATAAAAATTAACCGAGAGTTCATGAATTGAACTCTCGGTTTTGTTTTGTGGCTTTATTTTATAATATCTAAACCCTCAAGGAGTATTTTAAGTCCTAAAAGAATAAGTATTGCACCGCCTGCAAATTCTGCTTTTGATTTGTATTTTGTGCCGAAGATATTGCCTGTTTTTACACCGATTGAAGAAAGTGTGAAGGTTATAATGCCGATTAAAATGAAAGCGATATAAACAAACCAATCAGGATTGAAGTCTGTGAATGCGAAGCTGACGCCTACTGCAAGGGCATCTATACTTGTTGCAATAGCCATTACCAGCATGGTTTTAAAACCTAAAGAATCGTCGCAACATTCTTCTTCCTTGGAAAGCGATTCTTTTATCATATTACCGCCTATAAGAGCTAGCAAAACAAAAGCAATCCAATGGTCTATTGAGGTGATTTTTTCTGCAAATGTGTTACCGAGCAGGTAGCCTATAAGAGGCATAAGCCCCTGAAAGGTGCCAAACCATGCGCCAACAATAATGCAGTTTTTTAAGTTGATTTTTTTTAGCGCAAGTCCTTTGCACAACGCTACTGCGAATGCATCCATTGATAGGCTTACTGCAAGTACAATGATTTCTGCAAAACCCAAAATATCATCTCCCGTTGGGGTATTATACCATACTAAAAATATATGTCAACTTAATAAAATAATTGATTTTATATAGGTGCTTATGTTATAGTAATTTTAGTTTTTGTGGAGGTGCTTTTATGAAGAAGAAAACTGCCCTTGGTATTGTGGTAGCGTCAGCTATAACTGTTGCTGGTATTACCGGGTATAAGCGTCTTGAAAAAATGGAAATGACTGAGCGTTGTAAAAAATGCTCAGATAAATTTGTTGGTGCAATTTCAAAGCTTCATAAAGGATTACCTGACCCTGTTGTTGACAAAACAGACAAAGAAGCTGCAGAGGAAAATTTTGCGCGTCAGTATGTTACCAAAACACCTAAAAAGGCAAAGTGGAAACTGGGTTATTCTCAAAAAAGTATTGTGCCTGAAGATATGGATTCGAAGAAATATTGCATAGCAGGTAATACAAGATTTCCAGCCAATTATGCTGCAGGTGTACTTGATGATATAAGAGTACGTACAATTTGCATTGACGATTCAACCGGTAGAGGCGCGGTTGTGCTTTGTTGCGTGGATTGTATCGGTCTTTCAAATAAGAATATCAGAAAAATCAGAGAAATGCTTTCGGAATTTTCTGTTGAAAACAATATTTCATACATAAATATTAGTTCTACTCATACCCATTCATCTGTCGATACTATGGGTATATGGGGAGAGCTTTTAACAGTTTTACCAAATAACAGAAAGCACCTTAAAAAAGGTAAGGGTGAATTGCTTGATTCCTGCGATAATGATTATATGCAATTCCTTTTCGAAAGAATTTGTGAAAGTGTTAAAGAAGCCTTCTGTTCAATGAAAAAGGGTAAGCTTTACGAAAGCTATATGGGTAAAAACTCTATGCAAGCCTTAAGCGACGATGATAGCCTTAAAGATAGAGGCCTTTACGGATATGTGTGGGATAGGCGCGAACCATATGACTGTTCAACACAGCTTTTAAGGCTTCGCTTTGTACCGGATGATAAAACTGAAAAAGAAACAGTGCTTCTTAATTTCGGTGCCCATCCGTATATAGTTTCTATGAAGGAAAGAGGCAAGGGCGACGGCAATCTTATTTCAGGTGATTTTGTATATTACCTTGGAGATTATTTTGAAAAGAATAACTATAACTTTATTTTCTTCAATGGTGCTGTTGCTGCAGTGTATCCTACAAGGCTTTATTCTAACAGAGTAGATTTAAAGACTCAGGCAAAGGCTGTAGGTGATGAAATCGGTAGAATAAGTCTTGCTATGACAATGACCGACGAAGAAATCAGAAAAAATCCTGCGGTAAACCCTGAAACATATGAAATTCAATCGGGGATTTTCTCTAATGCACAGTTAAGTCAGTATTCAAAGTGGGTAGAGAAAAAAGGCAACCAGGTTATAGAAGAAAAAGAGTTGAAGCCTCTTTTAAATCTCTCATTGAAAAAAGTACCGCTTAAAGTAGATAACCCTATTTTCTATATGGTTGCAAAGTATAGGGTCGGTTCATATACTATTTTGCCGAAATCTTCAGATGAATATGAATCCTTTACGGAAACCGGTCTTTTAGAGCTTGGCGGTAAAAGAAAAATAGCTTTTGTTCCGGGTGAAATGGAGCCTGCCATTCTCAGCGGTTCTCAAGCTGTAAAGGCAGAAGAATCTTTCCTTAAAAAGAACTTTTCTTCAGCTTCTCTTTCTGAATCTGCGGATGATGAAGAAATGACTGTTTTCGGTCTTACAAATGATGCTATTGGCTATATTATCCCTGATAATGATTTTTCAATGATGTTTTTAGGTACAGGAAGGCTGATGAAAAATCTTTTCGGTAATCATTATCTTGAAATATTTTCATTTGGTAAAAACACTGCTGTAAGTTTGGCAGATACATTTAAAAGTATATGCGACGAAATTAAAATGTTGGATGTGAAAAACAAGTGATTTTTCAGGATAAAATAAAATTAAATTTAAATCTCAAAAAAGTACTGATAATTGCAATCTCCTTTTTTATTGCAATTCAGGTAATTATAAGCATTGTTGTATGCGAAGATTTTCTGAATGTTGAGTCCTTTTCAGGCTCTGACCGTGCAAAGGAAATTGTTTCAATCCCTATTTCTAAAGCGGACGACATTAGTTGGCTTAAAGGGAAATCCACGGAAGTAAAGTTGGATAGCACGGATAAAACGGCTTTGGAAATTAAAAATAACAGTACATCTCATAGCTATATTGTGATTTTTCATTCTCTTACAACCAAGCCCGAAGACACAGCCTCGTATGCTAGGCATTTTTATGAATTAGGGTTTAATGTTCTGATTCCTTACTATATGCCGGAAACCGTATCAATGGGGGCTGAAGGAAAAAGTTCAATATATGAATGGGTAAGTTTTGTTGTAAAAACAGATGAACAGGCTATAGTATACATATTCGGTATGGGAGTCGGCGGTAGTTCAGCGATTCTTGCGACAAAGAATGATTTCTCGGAAAGTGTAAAAGGAATTATTTGCGATAGTGCATATTCAGATGTAAAAGACGTTTTTAAAGAGAATATCAGCAAATTGTACGGTGTTTTACCGTTTCCTACAGTAGAGTTTGCCTCGGCTTATGCAAAACTTGTACACAACTGCGGCGTTTCTCAGGTTGATGTTATATCTTCTGCAAGAAATTCTTCTGTTCCCATTCTTTATATTCATGGTACAGAGGATAGTGTTGTGCCTGTAGGCCAAAGCAACGAGCTTTATGAAGTAACCCGCGCAAAGGGTACGGAGCACGAAACAATTCATGGTGCAAACCATCTTCAGGGTCTTAATACCAATAGCGAAAAATACTGGCGAGTTGTTGATGAGTTTATACGCAACACAATAGACTGATTTTTATTCTTAAAATCATAAAAACCCTTGACAAACATATATTACTTTGTTATAATGCACTCCTGTAAAGCAAAAGTTCTTTACAGGGGTGCTTGAAATTTGTGTGAAGGGAGAGTAATTATGGCTAAAAATCTTGATGTTGTTTTGCTTTGTGATTACTATGGCGAAATGCTTACAGAGAATCAGCGCAAATTTATCGAGTATTACTATAATGATGACCTTTCTCTTTCAGAAATTGCCCAAAACGAAGGTATCACAAGGCAGGGTGTGCGTGACGCTGTAAAGCGTGCAGAAACTCAGCTTTTTGATATGGAAAAAAGGCTTGGCTTTGCCGAACGTTCACGTAAAGTGAACGAGGCCTTGGAAGCTATTATTGAAAGCACCGAGGTTATTAATAACTATAATATGAATATATCCCTTTCAAGAGAAGTCAACGACGCAGTTGTTCAAATCAAATCTGTTATTGATTCCTTGAATGAGTAATTATTAAAAGGGGGTTGCACCATGGCTTTTGAAGGTCTTTCAGACAGATTAGATAATGCCTTTAAGAAATTGAAAAGCAAGGGTAGCCTTACCGAATCCGATGTAAGAGATGCTATGCGAGAGGTTCGCCTTGCGCTCCTTGAAGCAGACGTTAACTATAAGGTAGCTAAGGATTTTACAAACTCCGTTACTGAACGTGCAATCGGTGCCAAGGTTATGGAAAGCCTTACACCTGCTCAGATGGTTATCAAAATTGTTAACGAAGAGCTTACAGCCCTTATGGGTGGTACTCAGGCTCGTTTAGCTTCTGCATCACATCCGCCAACAGTTGTTATGATGTGCGGTCTTCAGGGTTCAGGTAAAACCACCCACAGTGCAAAAATTGCGCTTAAATTAAAAGAACAAGGGCACAGACCTTTGCTTGTTGCTTGCGATATTTATCGTCCTGCAGCTATTAAGCAGTTGCAGGTTGTCGGTGAGCAGATTGATGTTCCTGTTTTCGAAATGGGTACTGAAAATCCTGTTAG
>CAJGCL010000114.1 GCA_904501675.1 Clostridiaceae bacterium | reverse complement strand
TAGTAGGTTCTCTGTTCAATTCGTTACTTAGCTTTTCTCTTGCTTGCATAGCGTGATAAGCAGTATCTCTCATCGAACGGCTGACCCTTACAGGATTGTTATCCCTGAGATATCTGCGAACTTCTCCGATAATCATAGGAACAGCGTATGTGGAGAAACGCACATCGTGGCTTGTATCAAAATTGTCAATAGCTTTCATAAGACCTATGCAGCCAACCTGAAATAAATCATCAGGGTTTTCTCCTCTGTTTGCAAAGCGCTGTATAACGCTTAGCACAAGTCTCAAATTTCCTGTAACTAATTTGTCTCTTGAATATTTGTCTCCTTGCCTTGCTTTTTCAATAAGCTCTGTTTTCTCCTTTTCTGTAAGTGTTTTTAAACTGCTTGTGTCAATTCCGCAAATTTCGACCTTGTTATAGTACATTCTTAAAGCTCCTTTGTTAAAATATGTACCATAAAAATTATTGACAGAATTTTGAATAGTAAACATACCTGCATTTACCAAAATTTAATAATTGTTTACTTGACTTTTTATATGGGTATGATATAATCAATTTGTAATTCAATTAACGAAAGCCAAGGAGGTTTTTCAATATGAAAAAGGTGTTAAAGGTTATCGGCATTATCGCGGCTATCGCAGCAGCTGCAGCAGCAGTTTATGTTATTATCAATAAAATTAAAGAAAAAACAGCTCCTCAGGGTTACGATGAAGATAACTATGTTTCTTGCTCTTGCCTTGATGAAGATTTCATCAGCGAAACAGTTGCAGAATAATAAAGAAAGTTTCAAGCTCTCCGAGTAATGCTCGGAGAGCTTTTTTCATATTTTAACATCTCCTGTAAATAATAACCGCAGAAGGTGATTATATGATTTTTATAAAAGCATTTATCGTTGGTGGTCTTATATGCGTTATCGGTCAGATTATACTTGATAAAACAAAAATTACCATGGCAAGAATTCTTGTCCTGCTTGTTGTCCTCGGAGTTATTCTTCAGGCTATAGGCGTATTCCCGTTTTTAAGGGAATTTGCGGGCGCAGGCGCTACTGTTCCGCTTCTTGGCTTTGGTGCGGCTCTCGCAGAAGGTACAAAAGAAATCATAGATAAAGATGGCGCAATCGGTATATTTACAGGTCCTCTTACCTCAGGGGCAGGTGGCATTGCTATTGCAATCATATCTGCGCTTGTAATGGCTGTTTTAACAAAACCTAAAGCAAAGTAGATAGTAAATAAAAAATTAAATCCTCTCTTTTTATCTTGTTTTTTTTGACGATATTTATTATACTAAAAAATGTATACGCGCAAAAGCAAAAAATGTTATAGGGAGGTGCAGATGTGGCGAAATACGGACTCGATTTGCCAAGAAAGAAAAAACGCAACACAGCGTTGATTATAGGCTTTTTATGCTTTGCGGTGGTTTTAGGTGCGGTGTCTACTCTTCTTATGTGGCGCTCCTATAACTATGATTTCAATAATATGTTTGTAAAGCAGGATGAAAGCACCACCTCTGCTCCAACAATCACTCAGGTTTCTGAAGTAACCTATAGCGGTAATTATGAGTTTTTAGTAGCGGTTACAAACGACGATAAAACAGAAGCATTGTTCTTTAATATTATCGCCGTTGATATGAGCGAAAGAATTATACGTGTTGTGCCTGTTGATGGCAACATAGCAGATAAGAAAACAGGTCTCTCACTTGATAAATTACTCATATCACAAGGAATCAACGAAACCGTTTCCTTTATCGATGGCTTTTATGGTATAAAAATTGATAAATATGCTGTTCTTACTGAAACAGGCTATAAATCCTTTTTCAGAGCGATGGGAGATATAACAATAAAGTTATCTCAGGATGTTATATACGATACAGACGATATGTTCCTTGAACTGGAGCGCGGTGAAAACCAACTTACTCCTGATAAAACATATAAATATATGAAGTATCTCTGCGAATCATTGAAAGGTTATGAAAGAGCAAAAGCAAATGCTGAAATCATTGTAGCAGCGTTCAGCTCTTTCTATACCGTAGAGCGTTTTAATTCTGCAGACAATACTTTTTCAGTTATAATCGATTATTGTGATAGTGATATTTCAATTGTTGATTTTACAAATGCGAAAGATGAGCTTGAATATCTTCTTCCTCAAAGCTCAAAGGAAAAGATAAAAGCATTTGTTTCAGATAACATAAAGCCTGAAGCAGAGGAGGAAAGTATCAATGAAAAAAAGTAAATTAGCAGTAATTATTGCTGCCGTTGTTGCAGTTATAGTTGCCGTTACAGGTTGTCTTGCTGTGGGCGTGTATAACGGTTTCCTTAAGCCTGCTGATTTTAATAATTATATTGTACCTGTAAGCGGAGAGGGTACAGGCTATTTCAGGCATTGTTATGAGGAGTTGAATGAGAGCGAAAAAAAGCTCTATAGCATTGTTCTTCCTGAAATATATAATCAGACAGCTAAAATCGAAGTGTCTCAGCTTGAAGATGGTAGTCTGACAAATGTACTTAAAGCGCTTTCTTACGATAACCCAGATATGTTCAATATAGGTCTTAATTGTAAAATGTATAAAAGCGGATATAAACATTTCTTTGAAGTGGATTATGCTATAGAGTTATCTACATATAAGGCTCAGCTTCAGGAAGTTGAAAAAATTGCTCAGGTAATTGTGGATGCTGCTTCTCAATACACCGATGTTTATGAAAAAGAAAAATACGTTCATGATTACATAATAAATCATTGCACATATGTGGAGCCTACAGAAAGCGCTAATGCCAACACCATTTATGGCTGCCTTGTTGAAGGTAAAGCAGCTTGCGAGGGCTATTCAAGAGCGTTTCAGTATATTATGAATAAGCTGGATATTGATAATCGCATTGTTACAGGTAAAGCAGCTACTGATGGCGTTAACTATCTACCTCATATGTGGAACTTTGTGTACCTTAATGGTAAAGGGTATTTTACGGATGTTACATGGGATGACCCTAAGAGCGAAGGTAACGTGCTCAATCATAACTATTTCAATGTCAATACAAGAGACATTCTCTTGAAGCATAAAGATATTGAGCAGACTATTCCTCTTGTAACAGATACTGAGCATAACTATTTTGTAAGGGAAAATGTGTACCTTGATATAGGCTCAGGTGATGCATTTGAAACAGCGGTTTCAAATGCTGTGTTTGCAGCTCGCTATAACAATCAGAATTCTGTTGAGTTCCGTTTTATTGATGGTGCAGTTGCCGCTCAGGCGATGAATTCCCTTTTTAATACCGGTGTAATATATAATGTATATACAGACGCCGGAATTTTCGTTTCGTCAGGTGCAGGTCAGGTTTATTATATGACTGATGATTCTCTGCACACAATCTGCTTGTTCTTCTGAGGTGTGGTATGGATAAAGAAAAAATAGAGAGAGCGGTCAGGGATATTCTTGAAGCAATAGGTGAGGACCCTGACAGAGAAGGTTTAAAAGAAACTCCTAAGAGAGTTGCAAATATGTATGAAGAGGTTTTTTCGGGTCTTTCTGAAGATGCCCATGTTCATCTTAAACTTTTCAACGAAAAGGGTAATGATGAAATGGTTATCGTAAGAGATATACCTCTTTATTCAATGTGTGAGCACCATCTTCTTCCTTTTGTTGGTAAAGCTCATATTGCCTATATTCCATCTGATGGTAAAATTATAGGTCTTTCTAAGCTTGCAAGAATTGTAAATGTTTATGCTAAACGTCCTCAGGTACAGGAACGCCTTACAACACAGATTGCAGATTTCCTTTATGATGAGCTTGAAGCAAAAAGTGTGGCAGTTATTATTGAGGCGGAGCATCTTTGTATGACAATGCGTGGTGTTAAAGCTGCAGGCTCACAAACTCAGACATCTGCTCTCAGAGGTACAGCTCGTAGCGACGCCCGTACAAGAGCAGAGGTAATGTCTCTTTTGTTAGGTGGTAAATAATAAATGCTGTTTTCTTTTGAAAGTCTCGTTAAAGAAAAAGGTATGCCGCTTGTAATGGGTATCCTAAATGTTACTCCCGATTCCTTTTCTGATGGCGGTCAGGCTTTTTCTTCAGAGGCTGTAGTATCAAAAGTTAATAAATTATGTAACGAAGGCGCCGATATCATTGATGTTGGCGCTTGCTCTACCGCACCCTGTAATCGGATCGTGAGTGTGGAAGAGGAACTCAAAAGATTAAAATCCTTTTTACCATTGGTAATTGAAAATTCTACAGTTCCTGTTTCTGTTGATACTTTCAGACCTGAGGTAGCAAAGTATGCCATATCTCAGGGAGTAAGTATAATAAACGATGAAAGCGGATGCTTTTCAGAAGGTATGGCGGAGCTTGCAAAAACTTCTGGTTGCGGTTGGATTTTTATGCACACAGGCAATAAATCATCGTCTGAAACAGCAGTGTATGAAAATGGCATAACAAACGCAGTTCTGAATTTCTTTGCTAACATGAAAAAGCAAGCGATGGATTATGGCATCAATCTAGCTCAGCTTTCATATGATTGCGGTATAGGTTTTGGAAAAAGTCGGGATGACGATTTAGAACTTCTCGCTAATTGCGATGTGCTTTCAAAATATTCACCGCTACTTGTAGGTGTTTCCCGAAAAAGAATTATAGGTGAATTAACTGGTGAATCAGACACTCAAAACAGAGTGCAGGGGAGCGTTGCAGTTGCAAGGCTTCTTTCTCAGGATGGCGCAGGCATTTTAAGGGTTCATGATGTAAAAGAAACTGTGGAAGCAGTTAAACTATAAAAGAGGTATATATAATGGAAAAAATAATTATAAAAGGTTTAAAACTTTTTGCATACCATGGTGTTAATCCTGAAGAAAAGGTTGATGGTCAGAATTTTGTTCTTGATATAACTGCGACTCTTGATGCCGACAGAGCAAAAGAGACAGATAATGTAGATGATACAGTAAGCTATGCAAAAATACTAAAAACAGCACGCGCAGTTTTCTGTGAGAAAAGCTATGACCTTATTGAAACTGCAGCTAACAAAGTTGGTATGGCAATTATGGAAACTTATCCGGCGCTTAATTCTGTAACCGTGCTTTTAATGAAGCCTGAAGCACCAATTAAAGCAGAGTTTGAATATGTAGCTGTTGAAGAAACAATAAATCGCGAGGATTTAATATGAAAGCTGTTTTAGGTATCGGTACAAATATGGGAGATAGAGCAGATAATATAAACTCAGCTACAGAAAGTCTTTCTCTTGTACCCGGTATAAAAGTATTAAGAGCATCCCATACATATGAAACTGAACCCTGGGGATACACAGACCAACCGAACTTTTATAATAATGTTGTTGAAATCGAAACTACTCTAAGTCCCGAAGCTTTGCTTGGCGTATGCCTTGGTATAGAAGCAGGGATGGGTAGAGTGCGTCAATTCAGGAATGGTCCCCGTGTTATAGATGTAGATGTATTAGTGTATGAAGGATATAAATCTGATACAGAAGAACTTCAGTTACCACATCCAAGAATAGGAGAAAGAGCATTTGTTCTTGTTCCTCTTAAGGATTTGTATGAGGATTTGAATGTGTTGGGCATTTCATACAAAAAATACTACGAAGATATGTCAAATACCGACATAGCAAATAAAGTCAAAAAAAGTTGAAAAATGTGCTTGACTTTTAAGTATTGCGGTGATATAATTTCGAACTGTTGGCGATGCAAGAAGCCCACTGGGAATACCTGGTGAATATCTTAAAAATAAGAAAGAACGAAACGCTCGGCGGCGTGGACAAGTTCTTCAAAAAACTCAAAAAAGATGTTGACAAGAGAAGATGATTATGATATTATCTTTAGGCGCCCTTGAGAGAGGGAGCGAAACGAACCTTGAAAATTAAACAACGATAAAAGAAAAAACCCTTGAGATTTTTTTGAGCGCAATAATGCGAAAGTAAAATTCGGACTTCGAAAGAAGTAAGGAAAGATACGCTAGAGTATCAAAATGAGCTAACAAGCTTTAAAAAAGATTTTTAGGTCT
>CAJGCL010000113.1 GCA_904501675.1 Clostridiaceae bacterium | reverse complement strand
CCTTTTGTGGAGCATACCGCTTGTGGCTGTTTCTTACACAATGCTCTGGAACTCCTTTGGCCTTGATGCAACGGAGAATCCCACTATATGCGTAGTTTATTATGGCTTTGCATATATTCTTTATAAAACTGCCTACACAATGGTAGATGTACCTCACACATCTATGCTGCCGTCCCTTGCTCCTGAATATAATAAACGAACACAATATACATCTGTAAGCTATATATTCAATTCAGTGGGTATGATTCCATCATACATAATTCTTCTTATTTTCCTTTCCGCTTTTGGTTCATCAGATGAGCTGTCCCGAGATTCTAAAATGCCTTTCCTTGTTACAGGCATTGTTCTTTCTGTAGTGTATGCATGCGCAATTTTTGCAACCTTTAAGACTGTTAAAGAGCCAAGCTCGTTGAATGATGTTAACCCAAAGCTTGATTTGAAATTTGCTATTAACGAATATATACAGGTGTTCAGAAGCAAATCGTTCAGGGATTATTTCACAATGTCATTCTTCTGGCAGATGGCACGAAGCTTTTATTCTACCACAAGCGTTTATTTTATAACCTACTTTGCAAATCTTTACAAATACTATCCTATATACAACACTTTTGCAGGTGTGTTTGAATCCCTTGCTTTTCCGCTTAACTATGCTCTCACCATGAGAAAGGGTAAAAGTAAGTGTGGTGCAGTTGTAACACCTATAATGGTTATAGGTCTTGGAATACTTCTTCTTGTGAAACCCGGCACTCAGAAGGGCGGAGCTGATATGCTGTCGCTTGTACTTCTTATTCTCGGTGGTGCAGTAATGTATCCGTTTGGTATGAGTGGTATCGGCTTTGTTGGTAACAATGTTTTACCTGACCTTACAGATGTGGATGAGCTTATAACAGGCAGACGTCGTGAAGGTGTAATGAGCACCTGTAACACAATGGTAAAGCAGGTTGTTCAGGGAATAATGACCTTTACTGTGGGTACCACTCTTTCAGGCTTTGGACTTGTTACCGGTAACAAGGGTGAATTTATTGAGCAAACCGACATGGCGCTTACAGGTATTCGTGTTTGTGTATCGTTGCTTCCTATGGTAAGTGCTCTTATTGCATGGTTTATGCTTAAACGCTTTAAAATGACTAAGGATGACCATACAATGATTCGTGCAGCAATTGCAACGAGGCATAAATATGGTAACGTTACTCTTACAGAATATGAAAGAGAGCGTTGTGAGTTACTTTCAGGTTACAAGCTTGAAAAAACATGGCTGGGACAGGGCGTTGGCGATGAATGTCATACCCTTGATAAAAACGAAAATGGTGAATATATTATTCTTATAGAAAAAGAAGCTGAACTTAAAAAGCAACTTGAAGAAGCGGAGTGATATTATGGAAGATATTAAAAATGTTGATATAACTGTTACGGAACCTGAAAAAGAAAAAAATATAATTAAAGACATTCTCTTTTATTTGATCCAATGGACTTGGGGGCTATCTGTAAATATTGTGGGTGGCATAGCTTACCTTATTTGTACAAGGGTTTTAAAGTATCGCCACCAAAAATTTGGCTATGCAAACATCGTTTATATGCCATGGAATGCAGGTGGTCTTTCAATGGGTCTTTTCATATTTATGAAGGATAGAGGTGATGAGCCAAATCCATGGAGCTATAATACAAGAATCCATGAGTATGGCCACACATGGCAGTGCCTTTTGCTTGGTCCTCTTTACTATTTAGTAATAGCGATTCCATCTGTTATATGGTGCAATTTTTTTGATGGCTACAGAAAGAAAAACAATATTTCATACTACAAGCTTTATTGCGAAGCTTGGGCAAACGCATGGGGTCAGAAGGCAACAAAATTAAAAATGGTGAACACAGGTAAATAAAAGAAAAATGGTTGAATCTCAGATTCAACCATTTTTTATATTATGAATTTTACATATGATCTGTCATCAAACGAAAGGTTACCTTTACTTATGCCCTTTGTGGATTTATACCCAAGATAACAAAGAGGATTTCCCAAAATTTCTTTTGCTAAAAGAGCTTCGCTTTCTTCTAAGGTCTCCTGTAAATAGGGGTATCCATCGCTTGCCAAAACAACTACATCATTTTCTTTTATAGTATATATTTTAATGAGATCTTCGGGCACGGATGTACCATTGAAAACATCGTATCCTAATTCACACTCTTTATTTGCAAGCTTGTGAATTTCTTTTAAGTGTGGAAGTATGGCCTGCCTGCCTACATCATTTTTGGAAAGTTCTTCTATAGATATGCCATTTTTTATTGCTTCCTCAATGATCTGAGCTCTTTGTTCGGATAAAATGCGGTCAATTTCTTTTTCGTGAAGGTGTTTTTCACCATTTATAATGCATTGACAGTCTCCGATACACCAGATTTCTTTTCGGTAACAACTGTAAATTATTGCACTTGCAGCGGCAGCTCCTTTTTCCTCACAAGGTTCATACAACGCTGATATTTTTTCTGTAATTGTTTTAGTTGCTTCATAAACGGTTGTGCGAGGGTTGAGAGTTTGCAACACCTGGCATACTGCTTCTGCAGCAGCTTTACCACCTGATTTTCCGTTGAAAAGTTTAGCTGTTTTGGCAGTAGCCCCGTCAATAACAGCGATGAAGTTTTCGGAAACAAAAAGCATATCCTCGCAAAGTGATGTATCAGGATTTTTGCCCTTTATAAATTGCTCAAGGATTTTCATTTATTGTTTTCCTCTTTTTCCAACACCTTTTTATAAGGCATAAGCATACCCTCGTTCATCATGTTGCCTGATTTTGCTTTTATTTTTGGTGATGACATAAGCGCACCTAAAAGATACATTAAAATCATTCTACCAAACTTTTTCTGAGGGAAGTCATATTGCTTGTGGGCTTTATAGAATTTGTGGTCTTCCTTCATCATGCCCTGCATAAGCCATATTAAATCTCTGAAAATTTTCATACCGCCAATGCCGTAAAAATTCTGTGGTGGTACATAGCTGTTTTGTAAAGCATATTCAAGACTTTTTGCAAGATTGTCTATTTCTGTGTCAGGGTCAAATTCATCTGTTGCAACTCCTGCAAGGAAGTTGGAGCCTACCTGAGCGCGTCCTTCAATAATTGTATGAAGATTGATTTCTTCGCTGTAATTTCCACTTACAAGATAGCCCATAGGCATACCCATTGTAACAGCTCTGTGGCCGTTGCAGAACTGGCGGTCGTCATAAAGTTTAAATGAAGCACCCATTGAATGATCTTTAATAGTGAACGCAACAACAATTGCCTCTGTGTTCTGAATAGTGTTTCTTAAAAAATCGTCGAATCCGTCTTTATATACACATTTTCCCGAAATGGCACAATTCATACAACCAAGGCAACCACCCTTGAAATCATATTCACGGATATTTATAACTCGTGTATTTCTGCTTGAAACTGCTCTGAAGCGGTTAATCATACTCTGTAGTTGAGTATCGTCCTTCTCGCAGTTTGTGAGAATTACAACATCGCCTGATTTTTCTGTGGAAACAGGAGTGATATTTGTTACAGGTTTGTTTACAGGTGGAGTAATGTTTGCAGATTTTCTTTCACATATATCTTCATTTACACAGAACAAAACATAACGGAAGAAATCATTTGCTTCGTTTTGTCCTTTATTTGCTAAAAGGTCTTCCATATCTGCCGAAAGCCCTTTTATGTATTTAAGTCCTAAATCACCGCAGTTGTCTTCAATGTATCTGTGGGCGGTAACATCGTAAAAATGCTTTGATGTAGAAATTTGAGTTGCGAATTTACCTTGGAGATTTACGTTGTTTTCCTTAATAAGCTCTATGAATCTGTGGAGCTGGTAAGGCGCAATAAATGTGTAAACGGGGTACGAGAATATAATTAAGTCTGCAGCATTTAAAGCATCAATAGCGGATGAGAAATCTCTTTCAAGAGCTTTTATTTTCTGGCCTGCATGAAGTATATTAAACGTGTTGTCGGGAAAACGCTTCATAAGATAGTTGGTAGTCTGTAATGTAACGCTGTATTCTCCCTTTGGGCTGCCATTTACAACAAGTATGTTCATATTGTACCTCCGCGAATGAATGTATCTTTATTATAGCATAAACGCAAATAAAATCAAACAACAAAATAAAGGAGACAACTTATTTAAGTTGTCTCCTTTATTGTACATGTTTATCAGTTTCCTAAATCTATATAGTGATGTTCTGTTGTAACGTTACCCTGTGAGTTGATGGTTAATGTTGTACCACCTACCATATCGTCATCGTAGTAACAGCCTTCACCAAGCTTTAAGCCATATGTGAGGCGGATGCCTTCGTAAACAATTGATGCACAGTTAACATGGTCATGACCTGCAACCATATTCTTTGTGCTACCTAATTCTTTGCAGATATCAAAGAAGCCGTTGTTTACAGGAGCAGGGCAACAAACTTCTCTGTTTACACCGAAAGCTGAATCTGCGTATTCAGGCTTGTAGCACTGATTTTCTTCATCCCATGCTGCTTCCCAAGCAAGCTTGTATTCATAAGCAGGAATGTGCATAAATACTGTGCTTTCAACAGTTCTGCCTGCAATTTCTGTAATGCCATTAACCGCCCATTTATACCAAACGAACTGAAGTGGCCAAAGGTGGTCGTATTCACCCTCTAAAACAGTACCATCTTCTAAGGTGTAATCTCTGTTTGCGTGGGTATCCATCATAAAGAGAGTGTGGATAATGTTGCCATTTTCTGTAATATTGATGATGTAGTTGCCGTAACCCATATCTTCAGGGCCAAACTGGAACAAGCAATTTTCAGCCTGAGTGAAAAGCTCTGCTGCCCAGAATTCGCTTACGCAACCCTGACCGTCATGGTTACCCATAACAGGTGCCCAAGGAATATCGAAGGAGTCGATGTAGTTAATAAGCTCCATGTAAGCCACTGTACCCCAAGCGTTGTCGCCTGTAAGGGTGATTAAATCAGGCTGCTGTTCTTCAATAAGCTGAGCAATCATGTTGTTTGAACGTATGCCCATATCTGCAAAAACTTCGTCATCGTTAAGCTGAACGTCTGCAAGATTGAGAATAACAAAATCCTCATCAGGATTTTTCTCGAGTTCTACATAGCATTCCTGAGTGAATTGGTCGTTACGAGACCATTTTGTAAAGTAAGATGCCTCGCCGCCTAAATCAACAAAATTGTTGATAGGACCCATAAACTGTAAGAATGACATCATAAAAGCAATAATCATCTTAAAAAATGCTGCCATTTTAAATTACCTCCGTAATTTACTTTTTTACCAAGATGTAGTATATCACACTTTTTATACACTTTCAAGGGTTTCGATTTCTGTGTTATAATATTGCTCTTGAAATTCAATTGCTTTTTCAATCTCTTCTTTAGTAAAAATCAATTCTGCAGGTGCACCAACAAGCTTATCTTCAATATCGTTGTGCCTGTGAACAATTGCAATAATTTTGCACTCATATTCCTTAACAGGCTCATTTACGCCCAAAAGGTAAACATCAAGCTCTTCACCATCACCTCCCAAAACACCGGGAATGTAGCCGTAGTTTATAGGGTAGGTGAGAGAGTAGCTTTCTTTTTGGTGAATGTAATCTATAGGTCTGTCGATACCTATTTTTACAGTTTTACCCAAATAAGCCTTTGACTGAGCTTTTCTTTCCTCAAAAGTCATAATGTCACCTGATTTCATTATACAAAATTTTTATTATTTTTGTACTGTTAAGGCAACAACCTGTGTTGTTGCTGTGGTAGTATGCAACAAGTATACCACCATCACATTCTATAACTGCAGGGTAGCAGTAGCCGTTGTTGAGATCATCCTCAATATAGTAAAGACTTTCCTGCGAAAACTCGGTATCGCCGTTACGGTCAATTGCCGTTACATAAGGAGTACGTCCCCAAAACTCGTTTTCATCATCTCTTAAAATATGCTCAGTTATAGGGTTGAAAATTGCAAGTGTTATGCCGTGTGCCCTTTTTACAAGCATGGGTGAGCAGGGGGATGAGAAAAATATATTTGGTGCAGGCTTAGACCAGGTAATGCCACTATCCTT
>CAJGCL010000112.1 GCA_904501675.1 Clostridiaceae bacterium | reverse complement strand
CTTGGTCTGTACATTATCATTGATTGAATGAACAGGAGCAATATTTTCATACTTCTCGTTGTACTTTTCAAGCTGAACGTTATCTGCTCTTGTGTCGATAGTACGCTTTTCGCCCTTTGTTCTGGACTGCATAGGACCATCATTTTTCTTTTCGTGCTTCTTGAAAGGATTAAGAGTGCTTTCGCCATGCTTTTTCTCTACAGGAGCTTCCTTTTTAGCTTCAGGCTTCTTCTCAGCCTTTTTCTCTGCCTTTGGAGCTTCTTTCTTTGGCTCAGGCTTTTTCTCTGCCTTTGGAGCCTCTTTCTTTGGCTCAGGCTTTTTCTCTGCCTTCGGAGCCTCTTTCTTTGGCTCAGGCTTCTTTTCTTCCTTCTTCTGCATAGCAAAGTATGCATCGAAGCTTTCTACTGAATTTTCTTGTGTGAGCACATCGAAAAGCACATCAAGCTCTTTTGTATCAAGAGCTGTTGATGACTTTTTAGGCTCTTCAAAATGCTTTGCAAGTATATCTGAAATCTGTTTACTCTGTAAACCTAAGTCTTTAGCAACCTCGCTGACTTTATATTTAGTTATCATGTAATTCCTCCCCGAATTTTTGAAGTGTTTTAGTAGCAAATCCGGTATCCAAAACGGAAAAAACTGCTGATTTTTTCCCTATACCTGCGGCAAAATCTTCCATTGTGCAGGATGTTCGTATAACCGGAATATTTTTTCCGTTATAGGTGCAGGCATGCCTGATTTCACGCTCCAGCCTTTCGGAAGCATCTGCGGAAAGCATAACAAGCTCTGCTTTTGATTTAACAATGGATTCTTTAACAACATCATGACCGCAAAGAAGCTTATTTGCTTTTCTGCAGATGCCCAAAAACCCCATTGCATCCTTAATATTCAATTCTGCCACAGTCCTTTCGAAATATTTGTCTTATTTAAGTTCACTTGCCATTGCTTCGTAAACTTCTTCCGGTATGCTTGTTTCTAAAGCTCTTTCAAGGCGTTTTCCCTTGCGAGCTTTATCAAAGCATTTCTTATCAGGGCAAATATATGCACCTCTGCCCGATTTTTTGCCGGTTAAATCAAGACTGATTTCGCCTTCCGGACTCTTGACTGCGCGAATAAGCTCTTTTTTAGGCTTCATTTCGCCGCAACCAAGACATTTTCTCATTGGTATTTTCTTTTCTGCCATTTTATTTAACCTCACGAATTCTGAGGAATATAGAAACCGCTTTCAGGCTTGATATCAATCTTCCAGCCTGTAAGTCTTGCAGCAAGGCGAGCGTTCTGACCTTTGTTGCCGATTGCAAGTGAAAGCTGAGTATCAGGAACTGTTACGTGGCAAGCATTTTCGTTTTCTTCGTCGACTTCAACCTCAAGAACATCTGCAGGAGCAAGAGCAGCTGCAATAAACTTCTTTGGATCTTCATCGTAAACAACGATATCAATCTTTTCGCCGCCAAGAGCCTCAACGATTGTACCAACGCGAGTACCCTTAGGACCGATGCAAGCACCGATTGGATCAACATTTTCATCCTTGGAGAAGACTGCAAGCTTTGTTCTTGAGCCTGCTTCACGGGCAACTGATTTGATTTCAACGATACCGTCATAAATTTCAGGAACCTCTGTTTCGAAAAGTCTCTTAACAAGACCTGAATGTGTTCTTGAAATCATAGCCTTAGGACCCTTTGGTGTATCCTTAACGCCCTCAATATAAACCTTAACAAGCTGGCCTTCTGTAAGAACCTCGTCAGGAATCTGTCTTCCCTTGGGAAGAACAACAACAGCCTTACCGATTTCAAGAGTTGCGTTACCTGACTGAGGGTCAATGCTCTGAACCTTACCTGTAACAAGTTCTTTCTGCTTTGACTCAAACTCCTTGAGCATAAGGCCTCTTTCTGCATCGTGGATGTCGCCACGGATAACGTTCTTTGCAGTTGTTGCTGCAATTCTGCCGAACTGCTTTGTTTCAAGAGGAATTTCAACATAATCACCTACAAGAACATTTTTCTTGTATTTTTCTGCTTCCTCAGGAAGAATTTCGGTGAATTCATTTTCGATTGCTTCAACAACCATTTTTCTGAGATATACTCTGAGCTCCTGCTTTTCGGTATTGCAATCAACGAAAACAACGTCCTCACCGCCGTATTCTTTTCTTACTGATGTGATAATTGCCGCACAAACTTTTTCAAGAAGGTAATCTGCAGGAATACCTCTCTCCTGTTCAAGCAATGCTATTGCTTCGAAAAACTCCTTATTTTTGCTTGTTGGCTTTGTTGATTTACGTGCCATTTTTTCTTACCAATCCTTTCAATGAAAATATATGTGAAAAATTATAAACTAAATTAGGTGTCAGGTGCCGAAAGACGCGCGACAGCGTATAATTGCACCGCAGACCCGACATTTTGCACTTTGCGCTTTGCATTTAACAAGTTATTCGCCAAATTTTCCTTTAATCCGAAATTTAAAAGATTTGAATGAAGAACGCAGTTTTAAAATGCGACGCTGTATACAGATACTGCGAGCATTGATAAAACAAGTTATTCGCCAAATATCTTAAATTTCAAAGTCGTCTAACTTAATCCAGGCGATTTCCTTCTTCTCTGCAGTCATTGTTGTTTCATCGGGAAACTCAATTGTTACTGCACCTGTTTCGCTGTAGTCAATAAGCACACCTTTGAATTCACGCTTGTTTTCAAAAGGTCTTATAAGACGGAGAATAACCTTCTCATCCATAGCGTAATCGAAATGAAAATCTCTTGTAAGCTTTCTTTCAATACCTGGTGAAGATACCTGAAGATTATACTGACGGTCTACAGGGTCTGCCTCATCAAGAGGTTTGTCGAGAGCGTGGCTCATATTAACGCAATCTTCAATACCTACGCCGCCCTCTTTATCAATAAAAATTCTGAGATAGTAGTTTGCGCCTTCTTTTTCAAAAACAATATCCCACAAAACGAGACCTAATTCTTCAGCAATAGGCTCTGCAATATCCCATACGAGAGAAACTGTGTTCTTTGCCAAATCAGCACCTCTTTTTCAAGTAATAAATATGAGAGCAGGTTGCCCTGCTCTCACTCGTTTCAATATTCGTACAATGGGAATATACCATATAAATATAAATTTTGCAACACTTTTTTCTTATTTTTTCATACTATATAATGACAAAATTTGGTTATTGGGGTGTTTTTGTTATCAAAAAAGAGAAATGCATGGCTTTTGTACATATTTTATTTGTAAAGACACATGGTTTGTGGTATAATCATTTTAGTAAATCTTCTTTTCATAAAAGGGGGCTCGTTATGTCAAAAATAATCGTTGCAGGCGGTGGCCACGGCGGTATTGTTGCTGCTATAAAACTAGCCGAAAAGGGCTATGACGTTTCTCTTTTTGAAAAAAACGAAAAAGGTGCTTCAGGACTTCAGCAAACAGATGCCCTCGATATGAGTGCGTTAGAATTTGCAGAAATTCCTGTTGCGGATTATTTCAGACGCGGCAGAAATGAAATAACCTTTGTCCCCTCTGATTCCGCTTCAGGAAGCCTTACTTTGCCACAGCAGGATGAAATTTCTTTGCTTGTTGACAGAATTGAGTTAGTAGAATATCTTTTGGGTTTAGCAGAAGGAGCAGGCGTTAAGGTGCACTATGGCGAAAGCGTCCTCGAACCTATGCTTTTAGGCAACAGAGTTTGCGGTATAAAAACCGACAAGGACGAATATTATGCAGACCTTGTTATAGATGCTTGCGGTGTAAATTCACCTGTAAGATGCAATTTGCCCCAGTATTTAGGCGTAGACCGACCTATAGAAAAATACGACGTTATTTATTCATACAGAGGGTATTTTAACAGAGTACCTGATACAAAAGAGCCCAAAACCGACTATAATATTTACTTTAAAGATGATGGTAATGTAGGCTTCAGTTGGCTTATAACAGAGTTCGACAGAGTAGATGCCCTCGTTTGCAGGTTCACTAAACCTGAAGAAAGCGAAATTCTTCAAGCGCTTAATACCTTGCACAGCGAAAATGAGCACATGGGCTTAGACCTTGTTTATGGCGGTAGCCATGGGATAATTCCCGTTTGCCAGCCTCTTGCCATTTTAGTTTCAGATGGTTATGCGGCAGTAGGCGATAGCGCGTTTATGACCGTTGCTCTTAAGGGCTCAGGCCTTGCCTACAGTATAAAAGCAGGTAAACTTCTTGCAGATGCTATTGCTAATGATGTAAACAGTTGCTATAGTCAGGAAACTCTTTGGGAATATCAGAAGAATTTCTTTAAAGAAATAGGCTTTGGAGCATGTACTTTTGCGATTTTAAAGAATATGCTGCCATTTATGACGGCAGAGGATGTTAACAATCTTTTCAAAATGAAGCTCATCACAACAGAAGAGCTTTCTGCTCTTTGGGGAATAAAAACAGACCTTATTTTAAATGCAAAAAGTCTGCCGTCAGTAAAGGAAAAAATCCGCCTTGTGCGCGACGAGCCAATGCTCAAGGAGCTTTTCGCTTCTCTTGCAGTATGGCTTACAAAATACGCGGTTTTGCAAACCTCTTTTCCAACAAAATACGATAAAAAGGATGTTCTTGATTGGGCAGAAAAATACAACAAATTCTTTGATTCCATTAAGAAAAAGGATTGAAAAGAATAGTTTCAGGGTGTATTATAATCTAAAGTGCAGAATGCAAAGCGCAAAACGAAAATACTGCGAGCAGGCTAAAACAAGTTATTCGCAAAATATCGGAAAAGAAAAGGAGTATAAAGATGTTAAAAGTAGCTGTATTAGGTGCGGGTGGCATAAGTGGTTGCCACGTGCCAGGTTGGAAGAGAATTCCTGAGGCTGAAATTGTTGCAATATGCGACGTTATGCCTGACAGACTGGAAAAATACAAGGATGTAGGCGCAAGACTTTACGAAAGCTGCGACGAAATGCTTCTCAACGAGGAAATTGATATTGTTGATATTTGTCTTCCAACATTTTTGCATGCAGAATATGCAATTAAGATTATGGAAAAAGGCATTAACGTTATCTGCGAAAAGCCTATTTCTCTTAACAAAGAAGATGTTGAGAAGGTATATGCAACTGCAGAAAAAAATAATGTTGCATTTATGATTGCTCATGTGCTTCGTTTCTGGCCTGAATTCAATTTCTTAAGAGACGCTATAAAGAACGAAACTTATGGTAAATTCCTTTCAGGTCATATGTACCGCCTTGGTTGTACACCAAAGTGGAGCTGGGAAAACTGGATGAAGCGAGAAGAATGCAGCGGTCTTGTTCCTTTTGATTTACATATCCACGACCTTGACTTTATTATTTATGCATTAGGTGCGCCTGTAAACAGCATTACTCACCGCACACAGCATAATGATACCGACATAATTACTGCTACATATGAATTTGCAGACGGTACATTTATCACCTGCGATTCTCATTGGGTAACAAGCGATTACCCATTTAATTTCGGCTACCGCTTCTGCTTTGAAAACGGTGTAATTGAGTTAACAGGCGGAAAGCTTATGGTTTATCCTCTTGGCGCCGAATCCTTTGAGGTTAAGGCAGAAACAGAAAGCGAGGATGCCGCTATTAACCTTCCTGCAACAGACGCTTATTATGAAGAAATTCGCTATTTTGCAGACTGCGTTCTTCAGAAAAAGAAAGCAGATATTATTAAGCCGGAAGAGCTCAAGGCAGCTCTTGAGCTTATTGAAAACTTTAAAAAATAATATAAAATAACAGAAAGTGCTTACCCCGAATATGAGGTAAGCACTTTTTTGAATTCATAAATTAGAATGCAATTTTTTCTTCGATATACTTTTCAAGGTCTGCAATTGGAAGACGAACCTGCTCCATTGTGTCTCTGTCGCGGACTGTTACGCAACCATCTTCAACGCTTTCGAAGTCGTAAGTAATGCAGAATGGTGTACCGATTTCGTCCTGACGACGATATCTTTTACCGATTGAGCCTGCATCATCGTAGTCAACATTGAATTTCTTTGAAAGGCTTGTGAAAATCTCTGTTGCCTGCTCGTTAAGCTTCTTTGAAAGAGGAAGAATTGCACACTTGAATGGTGCAAGAGTTGGGTGG
>CAJGCL010000111.1 GCA_904501675.1 Clostridiaceae bacterium | reverse complement strand
AACTAATAGATAATACCATATATGTATTGAATTAGTCAATCTTTTTATTGTTTATTTTACTACTAATATATTGGAAAAAGGGCAAAATATGAATAAATCTGATTTCTTTTACCATTTACCTGAAGAGCTTATTGCTCAGCACCCTATTGAGCCACGTGATTATTCCCGAATGATGGTTCTTTCTAAAACTGAAGATAGTATAAATCACAAGCATTTTTACAATGTTACAGAGTATTTTAATGAGGGTGATTGCCTTATTCTCAACAACACCCGCGTTCTCCCTGCCCGTATTTACGGAACTAAAAAGGAAACAGGGGCGGTTGTTGAGTTCCTTTTGCTCAATCAGCTTGAAAATGATTTGTGGGAAGCACTTGCAGGTCCGGGTAAAAGAGCAAAAGAGGGCGCTCAATTTACTTTTGGTGATGGTATTTTAGAGTGTGTAGTTGAAAAGGTTCTTGAAAACGGCAACAGAATTGTCAGATTTTATTACGATAAAAATGATAATATTTTTAATATTCTTGATAAAATCGGGCAGATGCCGCTTCCTCACTACATAACAGAGGAGTTAGAGGATAAGGAGCGTTATCAGACAGTTTATTCAAAAGAGCTTGGCTCCGCAGCGGCACCTACTGCCGGGCTTCATTTTACAAATGAAATACTTGAAAAGCTGCAGAAAAAAGGCGTTAAAATTGGTTATGTAACTCTTCACGTTGGTCTTGGAACCTTCAGACCTGTTAAGGCAGAAAAAATTGAAGACCACCATATGCATTCGGAGCATTATCATTTACCTAAAGAAACTGCTGACTTAATTAACGAAACAAAGAAAAAAGGTGGCAGGGTAATTGCAGTAGGAACAACAAGCTGTCGTACGCTTGAAAGTGCTGCTACATTTTGCGGTGAAATAAGAGAAGATGACAGATTTACCGATATATTCATTTACCCCGGTTATGAATTCAAGTGTATTGACGGACTTCTTACAAATTTCCACTTGCCTGAAAGCACTTTGATTATGCTTGTTTCTGCTTTTTATGGCTACGAAAAAACATTAAAAGCATATAAAGAGGCGGTAGACGATAAATACAGATTTTTCTCTTTTGGAGACTGTATGTTGATTTTATAAAATTAAAGGATATTTTCTATGTACAAACTTATTAAAAAAGAGGGAACTGCCCGTAGGGGTGAATTCCATACAGTTCACGGCACAGTTCAGACACCTGCTTTCCAGAATGTTGCAACATGTGGCGCAATCAAAGGTGGTCTTTCTGCTTTTGATTTAAAGGATATTGACTGCCAGGTACAGCTTTGCAATACATACCACCTTCATGTCAGACCTGGTGATAAACTTATTAAAGAGCTTGGTGGTCTTCATAAATTTACAGGCTGGAGCGGTCCCATTCTTACAGATAGCGGTGGTTTTCAGGTTTTTTCACTTGCGAAGCTTCGTAAAATTAAAGAAGAGGGCGTTACCTTCAACTCTCATATTGACGGCAAAAAGATTTTTATGGGTCCTGAAGAGAGTATGCAGATTCAGTCAAACCTCGGATCAACAATAGCTATGGCATTTGATGAGTGCGTCAAGAACCCTGCGGAATATAAATACGCTAAGGAATCTATTGCAAGAACAACACGCTGGCTTATACGTTGTAAAAACGAGATGGAAAGACTTAATTCTTTGACTGATACAATTAACAAAAATCAACTTCTTTTTGGGATAAATCAGGGTGCAACCTTTGACGATTTAAGAATTGAGCATATGAAACAGATTGCTGAATTAGACCTTGATGGTTATGCAATCGGCGGTCTCGCAGTAGGTGAGCCTAAAGAAGATATGTATCGCATTATTTCTGCAGTTGAGCCATTTATGCCAAAGGATAAAATACGTTACTTAATGGGTGTCGGTACACCGGGGAATATTATTGAGGGTGTCAGCAGAGGTATTGACTTGTTTGACTGCGTAATGCCGTCAAGAAACGCCCGCCACGGTCATCTGTTTACATGGAACGGCATTCTTAATATGAATAACGCTAAATACGCAACAGACGATTCTCCTGTGGATTCACAGTGCAACTGTCCCACATGCAGAAACTTCAGCAGAGCGTATATACATCATCTTTTCAAGGCAAAAGAGATTCTTGCAATGCGCCTTGCAGTTATTCATAATCTTTATTTTTACAATAATCTTATGGCAAGAATCAGAGATGAACTTGATAACGGAACATTTACCGAGTTTAAAAATAAATACGTTGATTTACTTGACACAAGAATATAAGTTAAGCTATAATATGTGAGTATATTTTTTTGGAGGATTTTATTATGTTCAACTTTATCAATTTATTATTTTCAGGCGCTGGCGCAGGTGCTACTGGTGCAGCAGGCGAGCAGAATCCAATTATGTCTTTTCTTCCAATCGCTCTTATGATTGGTGCAATGTATTTCTTAATGATCAGACCTCAGAAGAAAAAACAGAAGGAAGAGCAGAATATGAGAGATTCTGTTCAGATTGGCGACGAAATCACAACAACCGGCGGTATTATGGGTAGAATTGTTACTGTTAAAGATGATTCAATTGTTGTTGAAACAGGTGCTGACAGAACAAAGATCAAGTTCCATAAATCAGCTATCTACACTAACGATACAGCAAATGCTCGTATGGAAGCTGAAAGAAAAGCTGCTCAGGAAGCTAAAAACGCAAAAGCAAAGAAAGATGCTATCGACGAAAAAGTAAACGGAAGAAGCAAAAAAGAAAAAGCTGTTGTTAAAAATATTGCTGAAGAAGCTCCTGTAAATGAGATTCCAGCAGAAGAGAAAACAGAAGAATAATTCATATTAAGAATTTACTCCGCATACCATTTACTAAAACGGTGTGCGGAGGTTTTTTATGCCTGAATTAAATAAAAAATTAAAAAAGAAAAGAAAAATATCCATTAATACAAGTAATCCGGCTATTATTTATTTGATTTCTTCTGTTAAAGGATTAGTTGTATTAGCAATTGGGTTATCTGTTGTATCAGTAATTATAATGAAGAGCACTGATTTTAATTTGTTTACCAAATTCATAATATATGGTTTGGTTATTTTCGGCGGATTTTTAAGTGGCTTTTTCGCCAACAAAAAGTTAAAATGTAGGGGAATCGTGAACGGGACGGTCGCTTCATTGGCTTTCGCTATTATTTTTTCATTAATTTGTATTATTGCAATGCGTTTTAATATATCACCGGAAATATTGATTTTATTTCCTGTTTCAATTGTTGGTGGCATTGTTGGCGGAATAATTTCGGCAAATTCGTAAAAGGAGAAGAGTATGTTAAAAAAATCAGTTGTTATAAAAGCGCCTGCATTTAAACCCAACGTTCATTTTAAAATTAACAACAAAACCCTTGTATTTTTCACATTATTTATTTGCGGAACTATTACAGGAGTACATATTTCTGAAGCAGGTTCCGCAGAGTGGCATGCATTTTTTACGTCTTTAATGAATAATGTGTTGTTTTCGCAGACGGAAAGTAGTTTATTATCCGTTTTTATCAGGGTTTTTCTGCCGTTTTTCGTTTTACTTTTAATATGTTTTGTTACAGGATTAAGTGGTATGGGAACGCCTTTTGTTGCATTGGTGCCTTTGCTTACTGGTTGTTTTTTTGGTATTGAAATTACACAGTTTTATGTAAATTTTGGTATGTCGGGCATTGGCGGTTGGGCATTAATTTATTTACCTTCATATGCAACAGCAACAGCCACTGTAATTAAGTGCTGTTGCCATTGTGTTGATATTTCCGGGGAAATATTTATATTTCTTGTTACGGGAAAGGGTGAAGGCAAGCCGATTTTTAAAGAATACATTTTAAGATATGTAATATATATTGTTCCAGTTCTTCTTGGCTCATTAATAACTACTTTGTTTTACAGAATGTTTGGTGATTTATTCAGCTTCGTCTGATAAGTTATCTGGTAAATCAATTGCAAATTCGGGTCGCTTTGGCGCTTTAACTCCACTTAGTGGGTTAGCGGCAGCGGCCTTTTTCAGTTGGTCATCCATTATGTGAGTATAAATCTGTGTTGTACTCAGGCTTTCGTGGCCTAAAATCTCTTTTATTGCAAGGACATCTACATCACCGTATTGGTACATTAACGTTGCTGCAGTATGGCGTAGCTTATGGGTCGATAAATCTCTATCTCCAAGACCTGCCTTTTCAAGAGTTGTTTTTACTATGTATTGAACTGTTTTAGGGCTTATTCTGCCTTTCTGACGGCTTATAAACAGGGCGTTCTTATCCTTAACGCCATCAACGTGTCTATATGGCAGATAAGCGTTTATAGCGTCTACGCAGGCGTCGTTCAGGTATATTGTACGTTCTTTGTTGCCCTTACCGGTAACAACAATCGTGTTGTTTGAGCGTATATCCGATAAATTAAGGGAAACAAGCTCCGCAAGACGTAACCCGCAGTTAAGGAAGAGGGTAATAATACAATAATCACGCTCTTTGTATTTGCCTTCAACTGCGTTCAGGAGAACAAGACTTTCATCTAATGTGAGATATTTAGGTAAAGACTTTTTAATTTTAGGGGAATCAAGCTCCTGAAGGGGATTGTCGTCAATCAGTTTCTTTTGTACTGTAAGGTATTTATAAAAATTACGCAATGTTGTTGCTTTACGCGCACGAGTTTTTTCGTTATTGTTTCGCACATCTTTACAGTAAACAAGAAACATATATGCATCATTAAGAGAAACGTTTGCGATAACATCAATTGATAAATCTTTGATATAAATATCTTCAAAAGGCGTTTCTTTATCTGCAAGACCTTTTATAACTTTTAAGAATCTGAAAAAGGTTGCTAAATCATTTGCATATTCAATAACAGTAAGATCTGAACGATTTTTAATAACGCTATAGTAATTAAGAAACTCAAAAGCATATGTAGGGAAAATATCAATAAACTGTTCTTTTTTCATATAATCAACCTGTTTCAATATATTTGTTGCGAGGGAGGAACCCCAAATACAATAATAACACACCTCTTAAAATAAATCAAGACTTATACAAAATAAAAGTTTTGTATAAGTCGGGGTGTAGGTTTTTCTGTAAATGTAGGTACAATTATGTATGATAGGATAAAATTGGTGGTATTTGCAGCGAGTAACACTTTAGGAATTCAAAGACTTATACTGCAATATTGCAACATATTTACGATATTCAAGTGCTGATACAATGAATTTTAAAATAATAATTTATATAATATTTATTTTAAATTATTTTATTTATCTTTATATTTTTTCATACAAATAAAAATTGCAGTTGTTACTACAACCATTGTTACAGTGTATCCAAGCTTTGCAACAGCATTTTTTTCAGGGTTTTTCATTTTTTCTAAATCCTTTCATCCACTCAGTTTTTTTGAAACGATACTCAGGTCATTTCAAAAATTTCTATTCGATGGAATTTTTATCATATTATGCAAAACTACGTAAAATTTCATCGAATCAGTTTTTTTCATTGATAGATTTGGTCATTTTAAATTTTTCTATCGGATAACTATATTTCAATAAAACCGCCAAAATCACGTAATTTACGGTTTATATTAAATACAGGCTTGATATTGTACTTATCAAGAAACTCTGTAATTTCAGTAAAATTCGGATGACTGCTTATATCCCCACTAAAATAAATCAGACTATCAGATACCATTACGCCTGCGCCACCAATGAAGCCATAATGCTTGTCTGAAAGAGCAATATAGCCCTTATTTATCTTCAAAACATCTATTTGACAAAAATTTAACAAAGAGGAGAGACCGTCATCTTCTGTTATTACAGCCTTATCATTTAAAACGCACATATTGCATTTTGTATAGCCTTGGTTTGTGTTAATGATTTCTATATTTTTACTTTCTGCCCAGCTTATAATTTCAGGCAAAGAAGCTTTTTTATTACAGAAAAGTTTATTGCCCAGAAGAGCTACATTCAGCGCAACATCCTTAGGATAAGGCGATTTAATATCGTTACAGTAAAATGTCTTATAACCCCTTATGAACTGCTCTGTCTCCCCTTTTGTGTGGCAATCAAGGAATAATAAACCATCAAGAGTATTAAAAGACAATATGTCTGCGTGGCTGTTTATTTCTTCGTCAAGAAACGGGTT
>CAJGCL010000110.1 GCA_904501675.1 Clostridiaceae bacterium | reverse complement strand
TTGAGGAATATTCCCATGTGAAAGCAGGTGAGGTGCTTTCGTTATTATTATCATCATGATAAATAGCTGCAACCAAGCCTGATTTTGCGTAGGTATAGCGTATTGCATCACCATTTGCATAGTTGCTCCTTTGCAAAACACTGTTATTCGGGTTGTAGGTGTTTGTTACAAGGGTTTTTTTGTTATTTCCCTGACCTATACTTGTTGTTTGAACGTTACCAAAGCTATCGTAACCGAAGCTGTATGTTTCCTTTTTGTTGTCTGCTATTCCGCTAAACAGTATTTGCGAAACTCTGTTGCCTGTGTAGGAATAGGAAACCTTTGAAATATCGCTATCTCCAACATTTTCTGTTTTTGGGTCTGTATCATAACCGGCGGTTACAGAGAGTAGTTTTGTATATTTGTTGTCATACTCGTTTTTTGTGTATCTGTAATCAGGTGTTGTTGTTCTTTTTAATGCACCTGATGCCATATCGTAGGCGTATCTTGTTGTATATCCGTGTTCATCTGTTGATGTGCTAAGATATGCGCCATAGGTTATACCTTCGGCTGCGTCTGCAGGGGTATAACCGCAGTTTGTGTTTGATTTTAACACGATTGTATCTGATTCATCTGTTTTGCCTGTAACTTCAACAATATTTACCTGACCTGTCCAGATGCGGTTATATGTTGTTTTTACGCCTTTTGGCGATTTAACCTCAGTTAACCTATGGTTAGAATCATATGTATAGCTTGTGGTCTGATCTGCTGCATCCTTGTAGGTTTTAAGGTCGTCGCCCTCGTATGTCATATTGTTTTTCTGCTCAGCATTTGCAGAAACACTCGTAACGTTACCCTCGCTATCGTAAATATAGCTTGATGCAACATCCTTTATGAGCTGAATATGGTCAAAATACGCATAGTTTGCCTGATAGTTATACCTTGGCATAACCAAAATGTGAGTAGGGGTGTAGGTCTTTGTATCACCCGGCTCTTTTTTATACGCAAGGCTGAATGCAGAGGAGGCGTATTGCCAATCTGCCACAGTGGTGTTGAACACTGCAGAATCCTTATCCTGCCAAACTGTTGTGTTATCACTGCAACTGTAGTTAACTTGTACTGCAATTTCAAATTTTAAATCCTTATGGAAGGACTTGCTTACCGCATATGCCGCACCCCATCCGCTTACAATGTATGTATCATCAGGGTTTGATGCAACAGGGATAGTCTGGGAAAAGCCTTTTGCATCGGTACCCGAGCCTGCAAGTCTTATTGCGGTAGAGCCGTCTTTATGGGCGGTTGTTGTTACACCGTTAGTTCCTGCAGCGTAGGTGAAGCCTGTTGATGCCCAGTTTGTTATACCTGATGTTGTGTATTTTTCGAAGCTTGCATTGTCAAGAAGGTTTACGCTGTTTGGCGTTGTGCCTTCTTCAAGCTGGAAGCCGTCAAAATATGCGTTACCTGTAGCGTTGCTGAAGAATATGTATGCTGCTAAAAATTCTGTGTTTGCAGGAATTTTAACAGTGGTGAAGAGTCTGCGCCATCCGTTGTTTATATTGTTATCTGTATCACTTGTAAGTATCGGAGATGTGCTTACAGCCAGTTGAGAATATCCTGTGCCGTAGGCTATAAGCCGCAAATAAATACCTTTGGTCTGCCCCAAATTCTTTAAAGCTAAATTTTCTGCTTTTACATATGCAGAAAATGTGTAATTTTCATTTTGATTAAGGTTTCTGAAATATTGGGCAGCGTAACTACTGCTTACCTGCGACATACTTGTGTTAGAAAGCTTTAAAGATTTTTTGCCATAATACGCTGTAGCATTTGTTGCAGTAAATGTGCTTACAACGTCTCCGTTTTTCAGGTAATCCCAGCCGGTTGTTGCTTCACTTATAGGGGTAGTTATAAGGTTTACCGTATTTTTATTAAGCGTTGCATAGCTTGCAATTCTGTTACGGCTTTCTTCCTTATCATCACCTGTGTAGGTATATGTGCCTGCGCCAACAGCTTCGTCATTGCCGTAAGACACCTGTTGCGATAATGTTCTGCCGAAATTATCAAACTGCAAGGTAGTAACAATATCATCATTTTCATATAAACCATTAATATCGCCATTAACTCCGTCAATACCGGGTGTGCGTATAGTTGTGGTATTATAGCGCGAACGGTTAAAGGTTGTTACCTGACCTAAAACGTAGTTTGTAAGGTTAACATCTGTTGCAGAAAAATTCATTGTTCTGAAAACTCTTCTGCCGGTATCTTTAGATGTATATAAAAAGGTTCTGCCGATACCGTCTGAACTCCATACATAGTATAAAAGGTTTTCGGTTGTATCGTGATAACGCAAATACACCTGACTACCATCAATCATTGAAATTTGCGTCAGACCACCGCTTACAGTCAGGTTTACCTTTCTGCCGGCATTATCTTCAATTGTTGAAATGTAGTTTGTTCCGGATATATATGAAATAGTAAAGGTATGACCTGTGCCGTCAGTGATTTTAGTAAGCTTTTTACCTGTTGAATCGTATGTAATAAGAATTCTGTTACCGCTGTTGTCATATATGTGTGTCAGGTTGCCGTTACTGTTAAAATACATAAATGAGCCGTCATCTTGAGCCAACTTATATTCCGCTGTTGCTGTTCCAGGATGAGTGAATGTGTAGCCGAGACCATCCTCATCCTTATATACAGTCTGACCGTTTTCGGTGAATTTTGCTATGTAATGCTCTGTACCATCCCCATCGGTATAAACATACGGGTAATTTGTTGCGTCCTCACCCGTAAGGCCATAGTTTGAAGAGGGAAGGAGAGTTTGCTGGTAGTTAAGCTTCCAGCCTTTTCCGGCGCTTGTGAGGTTAGAGCTATTTTTACCTGCTGTATATATTTCGCCTGCGCTGTAGGTATTGTATACAAGGCTGAGAGAAACAGGCATAATTTCGCTTACAGATGAAGCGATAGGTATTGTATAAACAAGGTTACCTGAATAATCGTTTACGCTTGCTGCACCGCCAACACCGTTTGAAAAGCTTGTATAGCTCCAATAGCTTTCTATACCTTTATTATTGCGGTACGCTATTTCGATATGCGGTATGCCATCAGTTATACTTGTAGCGTTTTCTGAACGGAAAATACCTCGTGCAGGCGTAAGGCTTTCGTCATTTTCTTTAATGAGAATACCGTGGTTTACATACGAGCCCTCATACCAACCTTTAACTGCTTTGGTAATATCAATACTCAGCCAGTTATTGTATCCATTTTCTAGAAACATATAGTCGGTGATTACACTGTTGTATGTAGGTTTTGTGTTCCATGTTACGCTGTTTTCTGCCCAACTTGATGTTATGATGTGTGCATCAAGCTGACGCTTGTTACTGCCTCCATCAAAGCTTGTGCCATAAAGGTACAGGTTAAGGGACGCACCAACCACCATATCGCCCTTGTTGAGCGCAGGTAGAGAATTTTTAAACATGGCGTAGCAGGTGCCGTAGTTTGCAGACTCATGACCTATATAGATATCCTGACGACTACCATAATTTGCAGTAGGTACAGCAGATGTTACAAATGTGGAATTAACTGTTGCTGATGTACGCTTTGTAAGAACAACAGGGTCAATTATAACAGGATAAACTCTGTTGTCGTCTTTAAGCCAATTTTTATCTGCCACTACAGTGATTGTATATATACCATTCTTTTCCTCCAACTCATAGGAAACATCATAAGAGTAAACATCGTTTGAGTCATACATGAATGGGGCAGGGATAAAAAATATTTCTCTACCTTCAACGTTTTTGACTGTAATGCTTCCGTCCTCATTTTTAGTCAGGGTAAGACCTTCTGCATTTATTTTAAATGCAAATTCATTCTTATTTGTTTTTGAATTGAGAATAATATTTTCCTTAACACCATTATCTGTAACTACATATTCTAATTCGCAATGTGATTCAAAATTTTTATACTTGATTCTATCCTCGGTTTTCTCAGCACACTTTGTTATCTTATTTTGAGATTTTTCTTTCTCCTTGTATTCAGTCTTTGTTAAAGCTTTTCGCAGAGCACCGCCGTAATATTCCCAAGAAATTGTATATCCTTCTTTTTCGAGTGTGAAAAGATTTTCTTCGCTGAAATCCTCTTTAAATGTTGCTATAAAACTATTGCTTTTGTTTTTGAACTCTTTCTTTTCCTTATCATATGTAAGGGTGTTATCTATATCAAGCCACTTTCCGTCTTCGTCATAGTGAACGTTGTTACCATATATGACGGCTTTTCTTGTTCCGTCGCTCATTATGAAGTGCTTGGTGTCTGCTGTTCGTCGGCTTTCATCCTCGCCTAAAACAGTAGGCTCGTTGTCTGATTCGGATGATTGCGCAGTGTCCAAAACAACGTCTTCCGTAATTTTGTCTTCATCTGCAGGCACAATTTCTTCTGCATTTACACTTTGCAAATCTGCCGCCACTACAGGAGTTGCAACAGAAAATACACTTATAACTGTCAGCACAGTTAATATGAGGGCTAACAATTTTTGGGATTTTCGCATATTTATCTTCCTTTCCGAAATTTAGTTCCATCTATATATGTCAAAAATCCACAAATACTTCACATTTATTTTGGGTTTTTTAAAACTTTGTAAGAATAAACAAAAATCCCTGCATTGTTTTGTGCAACAATGCAGGGGGAGTGTTTAGTATTAACTTTTATTTCATTAATCCATTTGCTACGCACCAATCGTGGAATGATTTGATTGAGCGAAGTCTTGCGCCTGAAAGGTTGTGAGGTCCTCTTGTGTACCAGTTGAAGCCTTTAACGCCCTGAAGTCTTATAAGCTCCTTAGCGCTTGCGCAGAAGCCACTGTCAATAGCGTTATCAAGGAGAATAATCTCGTTGTAGCGCTGCTCAGCAAGAGCCATATCACCGCTTACAAAAGCTTCGTGGAATCTCTGGAAGAATGCACCACCGCAAGATGTTGGAGTAGCCATAACACCGCGTGCGCCTGCTACATAAGAATCGAAAAGATAAGGCATATTTGCCTGAATGATTGTTGAATCATTTTTGTTATCAATCTTATCCTGAATCATATCAAGTCTACATGTTGTATCCTTAATACCCCAGATAAGACCATCCTTTGTAAGCTCGCCGTAAGCCTTACCGCTTATAAGGTGTGGCTGAAAGCCAGGAAATTCATACATAAATACAGGAAGGTCTGTTGAAGAAGCAAGCTCTCTGATGTATGAAATAAGTGTTTCTTCGTCGTCGCCATAACCCTTTGTTGTAAGCACGATACCATCAACACCGGTCTGCTCCATTTTCTTGATTTCTTCAAGATTTTCTTCCTTTGTCTTTTCAATGTTAGCTGATGCAACAACAGTTGTGTTACCTTTGTGCTTAACTGTAAGCTCAGCAAGTTTAAGTCTCTCTTCAAGTGTAAGCTGTGTCATTTCTGAGCTACCGCAAACTGCGAAGAGGTGGTCAACGCCCTGAGAAACCTGCCACTCTGTATATTCCTCGTATGTATTGTAATCAATGCTTCTATCCTCAAAGAAAGGAGTAAGCATAAGTGAATAAATACCGTCTTTATTATCTCTTGTAAGCTTTGCCATGATATTACTTCCTTTTGAAAATAATTATAGATTTTAAGGGCTGTGCTTTAAAGCACAACCCTTTATTAATCAATTACTGAACGTTTTTCTTAAGAGTGTTGAGTTCGTCAACAAGAACCTGAGGAATCTTATCGCCAAATTTAGCGTAGAATTCTTCAATACCCTTAGCATCTTCCTGCCAGAGCTCTTTTTCAACTTCAAGAATGCTTTCGAGTGATTCAAGAGAAACTTCACCTTCGAGACCTTCGATGTTGATGTCCTTAGCATATGGAATGTAACCGATTTCTGTTTCCTTAGCGTCAACCTTGCCTTCGCAACGGTCAATAATCCAGTCAAGAACACGAAGGTTATCACCGAAACCAGGCCACATGAAGTTGCCTTCGTCATCCTTACGGAACCAGTTAACATTGAAAATCTTTGGAGCCTTTTCAGGGTCAAGAGTTTTACCAATGTTAATCCAGTGCTGCCAGTAGTCAGCCATGTTATAGCCGCAGAATGGGAGCATAGCCATTGGGTCACGACGAACAACACCTACTGCACCAGCTGCAGCTGCTGTTGTTTCAGAAGCCATGATTGAAC
>CAJGCL010000109.1 GCA_904501675.1 Clostridiaceae bacterium | reverse complement strand
TAAGCTCCTTGATGAGTTTGATAGCTGAATCGTTAAGCATCTTCTCATCTTCTTTTGAAAGTGTCATAATAGGAGCTACAACACAAGAGTCGCCTGTATGAACGCCTACAGGGTCAATATTCTCCATACCGCAGATAGTAATAGCATGGTCGTTTGAGTCGCGCATAACTTCAAACTCAATTTCCTTATAACCTTTAACGCTCTTTTCAATAAGAGCCTGAGAAACAGGAGAAAGCTTGAAAGCATTTGTACCGATTTCAATAAGCTCTTCTTCATTGTAAGCGAAGCCGCCGCCTGTACCACCAAGAGTGAAAGCAGGACGAACAACAACAGGGTAACCGATACGGTTTGCGGCTTCCTTTGCTTCCTCTAATGAATATGTGATTTCTGAAGGGATAACAGGCTCACCGATAGATTCGCAAAGTTCTTTGAAAAGTTCACGGTCTTCAGCGCGCTCAATAGATGCACTTGAAGTACCAAGAAGCTTTACTTCACATTCCTTAAGAACGCCTTTTTTCTCAAGCTGCATAGCAAGGTTAAGACCTGTCTGACCACCAATACCCGGAATAATAGCGTCCGGACGCTCATGGCGTATAATCTTAGCCACATATTCGAGAGTCAATGGCTCCATATACACCTTATCAGCAATAATAGTATCAGTCATAATTGTTGCAGGGTTAGAGTTAACGAGAACAACCTCGTAGCCCTCCTCTTTAAGAGCTAAGCAAGCCTGAGTTCCTGCATAGTCAAACTCTGCAGCCTGACCGATAACGATAGGACCTGAGCCGATAATTAAAACCTTTTTAATGTCTGTTCTCTTTGCCATTAGAGATGCCTCCTATATATTAAAGAAAATTATTTACTGTTTCATTTGCGGTAAACTACATTACCATCGCACACTGTAAGCACACACTCTGATTTTACCGGTGTATTTTCAAAAGGCGTTGCTTTGCCTTTGGAGATGAAATCTTCAGACTTAATTACTACATCTTTTTCAAGATTCCATACAGTGTAGTCTGTTCCAAGAGGAATATTGAATCTCTTGCGAGGATTTATTGCAAGAAGCTCAATAAGTTTTTCTAAAGTTATAACACCCGTTTTCACAAGGTTTGTATACATAATTTGGAAAGCTGTTTCTATACCCACTATGCCAAAAGCACTGCCTGCAAGACCTTTGCTTTTTTCCTCCGCAGAATGAGGAGCGTGGTCAGTTGCTATCATATCAATAGTACCGTCTTTTATACCCTCTATAAGAGCTAGCCTGTCCGCTTCGCTTCTTAAAGGCGGATTCATTTTGAATGAGCCGTTTTCTTCTAAATCGTTATCGTCAAGAACTAAGTAGTGAGGTCCTGTTTCGCATGTTACGTCAAGCCCTTCAGCCTTTGCCTTTCTTATAAGCTCAACGCTTTCTTTAGTTGAAATATGGCAAACGTGATAGGAACAACCTGTTTCTTTGACTAATTTCAAATCTCTCTCAATAGGCTTCCATTCACTTTCGCTGCATATGCCTTTATGATTATGTGCTTTGCAATAATCACCATCGTGAATATATCCACCAAACAGAAGACTGTTATCTTCACAATGAGCCACTATCATTTTTCCCAGAGCTTTTGCTTTAAGCATTGCCTCTTTCATGAGAGCCTCGCTCTGCACTCCTCTGCCGTCGTCAGAAAACGCTACAGAGTTCTCTGCCATGTTATCGAAGTCGGAAAGCTCCTCACCTTTCTGCCCTACTGTTATTGAGGCATACGGATAAACATTTATGACTGCATTTTCTTTTATTAAATCCAACTGCTCTTTTAAATGCTCCGCGCTATCAGGAACAGGATTAAGATTAGGCATTGTACACACGGCGGTGTAGCCACCTCTTGCTGATGCTTTTGAGCCTGTTTCAATCGTCTCTTTATAAGAAAAACCCGGCTCACGAAAATGCACATGCACATCGCAAAAACCGGGAAAAACAATATATTCAGGAGAATTGAAAACAGAAAGAGTATCAACAGAAGACAAATGACCATAAACGGCTGAATAAAACGGCACTAACTCCGCCTGAGCTGTTTCTATGCTTATTGTCTTAGCTTTAAGCTGCTGTAACATCAAACTCTTCCTTTCCGTAAATTTATAAAAATAAAAGCCTTGCGCTACGGCAAGGCTGAACACACAAAAATACTGATACAGGCCTTCCCTGTACCCATAAAATTTATATTCATCTTGCCGATATCTCGTATCGACTTAAAGATCTTAATAATATTATCATATTTTAATTTTAAAGTCAATAAAAACAACACTTCTCCAATGCCATTTTTGTTAGTTTTTATACACGCGTTTTTGTTGATTTTTACTAAAGTTTTCCAATTATATTCTATCCACTGACAAAGCATAAACACGCTGATAAATATTGAACTCTTTTTTCATAAATGTTATTATTCTAACAGTATCATTTAAAAAAGCTTTCAGGAGGATTTTTATGAGAACACCTAAAGAGCAGGTTCTTTTTGATATGCTCAATCAGTTGGGAAAATACTGTATTGCCGAAAGCATAAGTATACCTCAGTGGGTTACATACGACGGCAATTATCTAGGTAAAGGTAAATATGAGTTTTTTGAAAACAATACTCAGATTGTTACATTGGGCGACCATTGGAAGGCTCGTTACGACTGCGCTCGTATTTTCAAAGCTCAGGTTACATTACCGGAAGGCTATAAGGGTAAAAAGATTTACCTTAAGCTTGATTTTGGCGGAGAAATTATTGTAAGAATAGATGGCAAAATCGCAAACTCAGTTTCTTCAAGAGAAAAGAGCGGTTGGGTTGGCAGAGAAACTATCAACATAACACCAAACTTCCTTAAATATGGTGAGCCAATGAATATTGAGCTTGAAGCTTGTGTCGACTCTGCAGGCTTCTGCAACGAGGCTATGGCAGGCCAGAAGGAATGCGAATACACATTGAAATTCGCAGAATTCTGTGTTGTTGATGAAATATGCGAAAAATTCTACCTTAACTGCACTCTTGCATGGGATGCAATAAAGCTTATAAAAGATGAATTCACAAGAGAAAGCGTTTACAAGGTACTTGACGATTCTCTTCATATAGTTGATTTTGACTTTGAGGAAGCCCAGATAAGAGAATCTATAGCAGAGGCTTGCGCTCATTTTGATAAAAAGCTTTCTGAAATTCCATATACAGCTCAATCACATGTTATTTTTGACGGACATAGCCACATTGACGTAGCATGGCTTTGGAGAATTCAGGAATCAGAAAGAAAGTGTGCACGAACATATGCAAACAACCTTGCTCTTATGGATGTTTATCCTGAATTTACATTCACACAAAGTCAGGCAGTTGTTTACGACATGGTTAAGCAGAATTACCCTGAGCTTTACGAGAGAATAAAAGATAAGGTTAAGAATGGCCAATGGAATATTGTTGGTAACACATGGGTTGAATGCGACACAAATATTGCGTCAGGCGAAAGTATGATTCGTCAGCTTCTTTACGGAAGAGAATTTTTCCTTCAGGAATTCGGGGTTTCTTCCGATACATACTGGCTCCCTGACTGTTTCGGTTTCTCCCATGCGCTTCCTCAGATTATCAAGAAGAGCGGTATGAAATACTTTATTACCACCAAGCTTCTTAATCAGGATACCAACAGATTCCCACATACACTATTTAAGTGGAAGGGACACGATGGTTCCGAAATACTTGCTCTCAATCAGCGCTCCCATTACCAGGGCGATTATGACCCTAAACAGGTTTACGACGCATCTTACAACAACGATATGAAAGGCGTTATGAAAACAGGCTTCGGTATGTTCGGCTATGGCGACGGCGGTGGCGGAAGCACATACAGAATGCTCGAAAACGCAAAAAGGCTTAAGAATTATCCTGGTCTTCCATCAACAAGCATGGGACATCCTCAGGAATATTTCGCAGAAGCAGAAAAAATCAAAGACGAGCTTCCTACATACTGCGACGAGCTTTATTACGAAAATCACAGAGGTACTTACACAAGTCAGGGCTTTATCAAAAAAGGTAACAGACAAAGTGAGTTCTTGCTTACAAGAATCGAAATGGCAAAGGTTTTCGGTGGCGGTTACGATGTAGAAGAGATGAAAACTATGTGGCGCAAGCTCCTTACAAACCAGTTCCATGACATTCTTCCCGGTACATCTATCCATGAAGCTATGGAGGATTGCAGAGTTGCGTTCAACCAGCTTCTTGGAGAAGCAAACAGGGAATATGATAATAGCCTTTGTGCGCTCACTAAAAATATTAAGGTTAAAGAAAATGGCGTTGTTGTATGGAATATGCTTCCTCACAAAAACACATCCTCTGTTGTTGTGAAAGGCAATAAGAGTTTCTATGCACTTTCGAGAACATTCGAAAAAGACGGTGAAACATACACTGAATTTATTGCAGAAGATGTTCCTGCTATGGGTTACAAATTCTTCCCTTATGCTCAAAGCAAAAATGCAGATAATGTAAAAATTGAAAAAGGTGTTATTGAAAACAACATCCTTCGCGTTAAATATGACGAAAATGGTAACCTTACATCTATTTTTGACAAAGAAAACAACCGCGAAACTTTGACAGACAAAGGTAATGTTATTTCAATATTTATAGACAAATGCGTTCATGAAACTGCATGGAACTTAGAGCAGAACTATGAAAAGAAAAAATGGGTGTTGGAAAAAGCAGAAAACGTTGAAATCGTTGAAAGCTCACCTGTAAGGGCAGTTCTTAAGGTTGTAAGAAAGTTCAATAAATCAACTATTACTCAGAACATTATTCTTTACGCTGATTCAAGACAGCTTATCTTCGAAACAGAAGTTGACTGGCAGGAGCGCGACAAGGTTATGAAAGCCGCATTTCCTGTTAATGTGCTTAATACAGAGGCAACCTTTGAAGTGGCTCATGGCGCAATAAAAAGGCCGACTCACCGCAACTCTTCATTTGATGCGGCACGCTTTGAACAGTGCGCTCACAAATGGGCTGACCTTTCAGAAGGCGACTACGGTGTAAGTATTCTCAACGATTGTAAATACGGTTACGATGTTCTTGACAGCACAATGAGAATAACTCTTCTTAGAGCTCCTACATGTCCTGACAGAAAAGGTGATTTAGGTGCTCATAAATTCACCTACTCCTTCTACCCTCACGCAGGCACATGGCAGACAAGTGAAACTGTTAAAGAAGCACTTAAGCTTAATGTTCCCCTTAAAGCAATAGATGTTACGGAGCAAGAGGGATCTCTTCCTGAGGAACACAGCTTCATCCTCTGCAACAACGATGATATTATAATTGATACAGTAAAAGCCGCTCAGGATGGCAACGGCACAATTATCCGTGTTTACCAAAGCAGAAGAGTGCGCGGTGAAAGAACACTTACAATAAATCTTCCGTTCACAAAGGTTTATGAATGCAACCTTATGGAAGATGAAAACAAAGAGATTGAATTTAACGGCAACACCATAACCTTCAACACCTCACCATTTGATGTTAAAACATTCAGAATAGTTTAATCGGAGTGATGTTTATGAATATTACTAATCCATATGCAGCCGGTACAGCTGACAGCAAGCTTTTCAGAATTCCTGCAATGCTTACTCTTAAAAGCGGAAGAATTCTCGCTTGCGCAGACGTACGCTACGGTAACGGTACAGACGATCCGGCCAATATTGAAACCGCTATAAGATATTCAGACGACAATGGAAAAACCTGGTCTGATGTTAAATTTGTAAATAGCTTTGAGGATATGGAGCATGCCGATCACAACAAAGCAATTCCGAAAAGTGCCTCTTTCTGCGACTCGGCAATATGCGAAGCAGAAGATAATGTTATTTATCATATGTGCGACGCCTGCCCCGCCTTTATGGGTCTTTGGAGTGCAGGCACATATGGTAAGGGCAACGGTTATATTGACGGAAAACTGGCTCTTTGCGATATAACAAGTGCAGAAAAAGCAGAAAGCACTACCCTTGATAAAACCCATTATCCATATTTTGTGGGTGATTTTAATGATGACGGCTTTGCCCCTGTTTTGAAATTCTCTGACAACAGTAGTTATAATAACTTCTATGTTGATAAAGAGTATTACATCTATAAAAAAGAGGGCGAAACCTTAAATGCGGTTACAGTAAAGCAGATGAATAAGGACGGCACATTAAATGATAAAGATGTACACGCAAACATTTTCTTTGCCTACGCGCCTATTAAAATTTATCCCACATATTATTTATGGGTAAAAAAGAGTTATGATGGCGGCGAAACCTGGGAAAAGGGTGAAATCATAAACACTCAGGTTAACGC
>CAJGCL010000108.1 GCA_904501675.1 Clostridiaceae bacterium | reverse complement strand
GCGGCAGCAAGAATAAGAATTGCATACTCAACCCTTGTAAGCACAAAAAAATCGTATCTGAAGAGGAAATATGCCATATATGCAAAGCAAGTAAGGTGGATCCTGAAATTGCGCTCATTGAAAAGCATCCATCCAAACCCCTTGAATGCATATATAAAGCTTCTCATCAAGCTATCAATATCATTCATGGGCTTATTCCTCCTCGGAATCCATATAATATGATTCGTTGCGCTTTAAGCCGAGAGCAGTAAGCACATGCTCTTCCTTTTCTCTCATATGAACTGCCTCTATGCCTCCATTAACATGATCGTAACCAAGAAGATGAAGCATTGAATGAACGGTTAAAAAACCGATTTCTCTCTGAAGAGAGTGTCCGTATGTATAGGCTTGTCTTACTGCTGTAGGTACGGAAATAACAATATCACCTAAAAGACAAGCACCTGTTTCTAAATTCTTATCGTAAACGCCGTTTACGCCTAAAGGGAAAGATAAAACGTCGGTGCTGTTATCAATATCGCGATGCATTCTGTTAAGCTCACGTATGCTTTCGTCATCAACAAAGGTTACGCTGATTTCTGCGGGCTCTGAAAAGTTTTCAAAAGTGAGCACAGCATTACAGCAACGCCTTACAAGAAGCCTTACACCTGTAGGAATTTTCACTTCCTTCTGGTCATTTGAAATTATAACCTTGATTTTCTCTTTCATTTCCTTTTCTTTGCCTCCTCATATTTTTCATATGCCCTGATAATATCCTGCACCAGCTTATGTCTTACAACATCCTTACCGGTAAATTTAACAATATCAATCTGCTCCATATTTTTAAGAATTTTGGTAACCTCAACAAGTCCGGATCGTTTGCCGTCAGGCAAGTCTATTTGGGTAATATCACCCGTAACAACTACCTTTGAGTTAAAGCCCATTCGTGTCAAGAACATTTTCATCTGTTCAGGTGTAGTATTCTGAGCCTCATCAAGGATTATGAAACTATCATCAAGAGTTCTGCCTCGCATGTATGCAAGAGGTGCAACCTCAATATTACCTCTTTCAAGATATTTATTGAAATTTTCTGCTCCAAGCATATCAAAAAGAGCATCATACAATGGTCTGAGATAAGGGTCAACCTTGCTTTGAAGATCGCCCGGAAGAAACCCCAACTTTTCTCCTGCTTCAACGGCAGGTCTTGTTAAAATGATTCTGTTTATTTCTTTTGCTCTGAAAGCATTTACTGCCATTGCAACCGCAAGATATGTTTTACCTGTACCTGCAGGACCAACGCCTATAACGATAGTGTTATTCTTTATTGATTCAACATATTTTTTCTGACCAAGGGTTTTAGGTTTAACAGGCTTACCCTTGCTTGTTATACAAACGCAATCACCTGACATAGAGACGATTTTATCCTCATTACCTTCCCCTACAAGAGAAATCACATAACGTACATTCTGCTCGTTAAGCGTTTCACCTCTGTTAAGAAGCATTAAAAGACCGTTGATTGCCTTGCATGCCTTTGAAACGGCTTCGGGTTCCCCATTTATTTTTATATCCGAACCCCTGCTTATAACATCTACACCAAAGGCTTTTTTTATAAGCAGAATATTCTCGTCAAAACTACCGAAAAGACTTACTGCCTGTTCCATTCTGTCTACATTAATTATCTGTTCCGACTTAATTACCCTCTTCATAAAATACTAATTTACATCGCTTTTTAGTATACCACATTTTTTGTAAATGTCTACTAAAATTTTCAAAATATTTTGTGAAAAGGTGTTAATTTTCTTCCTTCCCAAAAGGCACTTCAACAGCAATATTTTCAACACATATGATTTTAGCTGAAACCTTTAAATTCTTGCCGTTTTTTTCTACTCTGTATTGTACAGATTGAAGTTCACAGTCAGCAAAATCTGCTCTTTTCTTCTCAACACAATGGAGAAGGTTGATTTTTTTACACCTGTCTTCTTTTAATTTGATGTTATTCCGTTTTAGTAACAAGCAATCCACCCTTTGCACACCCACAGGCAAAACAACGTGATTTCCCTCAAGCATAAAGTTCCCCGACGTAGTGATATTTTTCCCGCCCGGCGTTTTACCGAAAGGAATTTTCAAGCCAAAGAACATGAGCTTATAAACGCTATTGATCTTGTTTGTCAGAAAGGCATTTAAATTGTCCTCTGTTATTGAGCAAATTTCATTTTCAGTTTTTGCAAATACCTTTCCTCTTGCATGAACGAGATCTTCAGATAAATCAGCATTTTTGGTAACACCCGAAATAAGAAGACTGCCCTTAACTACACAATCACCGGCTCTCACAACATTTTTCCCGGCATACCCTTCTACAAGAACTATTTCACCCGACTTTGAAGAAACAACATTTGTAGGGTTCATTTTATCAGCAATATCCTTTTGAGGCTTTGCATACATATACTCAACCTGAGCTTTTGTACCGAAAATATTTATGGATACCCAAGAAAGTTCAGAAAAGGTATCAAGAAGACTTTCTTGTACCTGCAGAACATCTATTTTACTCTTTCGGGCACCTGTTTCAACCCCCATATCTGCAAGACACTCTGTAAAGTTTTCTATCTTTACACCATTATCGGTTACCACTTCAACCTCCCATATAAAGCCTGAAAGAAACCATACTGCAACAAACACCAAAAAAACGCCAGCAAGAGCACCACATCGCCATTTATGGCGTTTCATAAAGAAGGGCAAGCCGCATTCTTTTACAACATTTATTTCCATTCCTGCATTCCGGGCAGGCTTTTTTATTAAAGCAAATTCAGATGCCGTCGTAAAGGCAACAACATTTACTCCGTTATTTTTTATGTTCCACAAATTAAGATTATTTATTTTGCACAAATTTAAAAATCTTTCACAAAAACCTCCACTTGCTTCAAAAACAACATACCCGCACAGAAGTCTTAAAAGCTTTATCATACGCTCACCTGCACAAATTCAAGGCTTATTATATCGCCTGTAATATCCGTCTGTCCGAATACGAAAGAATCTGCAACAAGATTCGCTCCACAAATTCTCAGAACCTGACCACCCAAATCAAGAACGATGAAATCATTTGAATAATCAACTACGCTTTTGCAATCAAAAACAATAATTCTTTTATTTCCGTAAAGTTCAATAGGACAACTATTGTTTATCTCCTCTTTTAGTCTTTTTATTTTCGGTATTTTCATAGCTCACACTCCTTGTTATATTTTTATGTGCTTTACTCATAAAATATAAGGGGTGAAAGCGAATATGAAAGCCAAAAATAAAGAGATACTCAGGGAAGCACCTAAGATTGTTGTGGTTGCGTTATCTGTTTTATGTTTGATAATATTTCCCAGTGAGATAGGTAACGGTATAAAAAAAGGACTGTCTCTTTCAGGAGAAACACTTATTCCGGCACTATTTCCATTTATGATATTATCCTCATACATCGCAGCTTCACCTATTTTCATAAGAATATCCAAACTCATGGAAAAGCCTTCACGTTTTCTCTTCAATGTCAGCGGTGAAGGGTTTATCTCAATAATGTTAGGAACTATAGGTGGCTATCCAATAGGACCAAAAACAGTTTCTGAACTTTATGAAACGGGTATAATATCCAAAGAAGATTCACATCGCCTGCTATGCTGGTGCATTAACCCCTCACCATCCTTTGTGATTACAGCAATCGGTACTTTTATGTTAGGTAATACAAAAAGCGGTGTTCTTATTTTTTTATCTAATCTCCTTGCTTCTTTTGTTATAGGTTTTTTCGTCCGTTTCACAGGAAAAGAAGCCCAAAAGATAACACCCTCTTTTCTCACCATAAAAAACACTGATGCATTTATTTCTTCAGTTTCCTCCGGCAGCAAGGCTATGCTTTCTGTTTGCGGATGGGTGCTTACATTTTCTGCAATATCGTCAGCCCTCGAATGTATTATAGGTACTGGTAACTTTTCAATTTTTATAAAAGCCATGTCAGAGGTTACAACAGGCTGCAACAGCGTATCTCAGCAAGGCTTTTCATTACCTGTTTTAAGCGCGGTAACAGGCTTTGGGGGCTTAGCAGTAATTTTTCAAATTGCCCCATATGTAAGAAAATGCTGTTATGATTTAAAAGCTTTTATCTGTATGAGATTGCTTAACGGTGCTCTAAGCGCTTTTATCTGCACAGGTTTTTGTAAGCTTTTTCCGCAGACAACTGATGTTTTACAGGTATTAAACATAGGCAATGCCCGATTGGAACTTTCTCACAGTTTAATAGCTACTATCTTTTTGCTTATTACTTGTATTCTTTTAATTTTAGAGGTTGATAACAAGGGAAAAGTATGTTAAAATACTGTCACGAAGGGATGTGGGAGAATGGCGCTTAAGCTTTTTAAAGGTAATATTGAACCACAATGTGCTTATTGTGAATTTGCTGAAATCACTAAGGGTAGCGATGTTGCTGTATGCAGAAAAATTGGCGGCATTATGCAGCTCTACTCGAAATGCAAAAAATATAAATACGACCCTTTGAAAAGACAGCCTAAAACTATCTCTCTTTCAGGCGGTTTTTCTAAAGAAGATTTTGAAATATAAAGCATAGGTCAGCTATGCTTTTTTATTTTTGTGAAAAGTTACAAAATAAGGGTAAATTATCATAATAAATTCTAACCTCAAATTTTGTCGATTTTACTTGAAAAGAAAATAATTTATTAGTACAATAATAAAAGAATAAATTTTACGGAGGTTATAGTCGTGGCAGATGCATTCGGTATTCCAAACACTATTCCGGTAGGTCCTTTAGGTATTATTGCAACACCTGGTTGCGAGGAGCTTGCCGCAAAAATCAACGATTATCTTACATCTTGGAGAAATGAAAGAGAAAGTGAACATAAAGACACCATCGCTTTCTATGGCTATCAGAGAGATACTTTCCTTATTGATGCCGATTTCACAAGATTCGGTTCAGGTGAAGGCAAATGTGTTCTTCACGAAACAATCCGCGGATACGATATTTACATTATATGCGACTGCTTCAACCACGGCATAACATATAGCATGTACGGTTATGAGTGCCATTACTCACCGGACGAGCACTATGCAAACCTTAAGAGAGCTATCTCCGCTATTGAGGGTAAAGCAAGAAGAATCAACGTTATTATGCCAATGCTTTATGAGGGCAGACAGCATAAGCGTTCAAGAAGAGAATCTCTTGACTGTGCAATTGCTCTCCAAGAGCTTTGTGCTGATATGGGTGTTGAAAACATTATCACTTTTGATGCTCACGACCCTAGAGTTCAAAACGCTATCCCTCTTAAAGGCTTTGAAAATGTTGCACCTACATACCAGATGGTAAAGGCTCTTACAAAGAACTTCAAAGACCTTAACATTGACCACGATCACCTTATGGTTATCTCCCCTGACGAAGGCGGTATGGGTCGCTGCATTTATTATTCAACTGTTTTAGGTATCGACCTTGGTATGTTCTACAAACGTCGCGATTACTCAACAGTTGTTAACGGCAGAAATCCAATTCTTGCTCACGAATTCCTTGGCGACGATGTTGAAGGCAAAGATTGTCTTATCATTGATGATATGATTTCTTCAGGAGACTCAATGATTGAAGTTGCTACAAAGCTTAAAGAGCTTAAAGCAAACAGAATCTTTATCTGTACAAGCTTTGGTCTTTTCTGCAATGGTCTTCAGGAATTTGACAAGGCTTATGAGAACAAGATTATTGATGGTGTTTTCACTACAAACCTTGTTTACAGAACACCTGAGCTTTTAGAAAAACCTTGGTACTTTGAGGTTGATATGAGTAAGTATTGCTCACTTATTATTGACACTCTTAACCATGATTGCTCTGTTTCAAGTCTTCTTAACCCTGCAGACAAAATTAAAGCAAGACTTCAGAAATACAAAGACGATCAGAAAAAGAATCAGCTTTCACTTTATTAATATCAATAACGCCTGCAAACACATCGGTTTGCGGGCGTTTATTTTTAATTAATTTATTGTTGACAATCATTCTACAATATAGTATTATTTACTTAATAAATGGATAATATTTTATCCGCAATATTAAACTTTGGGGGCATTCATTATGTTAAAAAAGAAAAAAATCGGCTTGTACATATTCCTTAATATTATCACTGTTGGTATTTACGGCCTTTTCTTCTGGAGCAAATGGACAAAGGACATAAACACAATCTGCGAAGGCGACGATAATGATAGCGCAAGCTACATCCTTGTTTTCCTTCTTGATATATTCTCTCTTGGTATTTACTCACTTGTTTGGAACTACCAGATGGCTGAAAGAATGTATCAGAAAGCCGCAGATTATGGCGTTGAGCTTAAGCACGGCGGTATGTTCGTAATGCTTCTCAGATTCATCCCT
>CAJGCL010000107.1 GCA_904501675.1 Clostridiaceae bacterium | reverse complement strand
TGGAACATTTGCATTCTTTCTGAAATGATTTTCAAAAACTGCCTCAGCGTAGTCATATGAGAAGAAGGCGCCTATACCCATAAGACCATCGTAACCCTCACCTGCAGGAGCAAACCATGATTTATACTGCATAAAGAAGCCATTAAGGTCTGTTGGGTTTATAGATTTATCGTTATATGCAACATAATAAAGAACAACGTAAAGAATATCTTTATTTGTAAGCGGTGCATTTTCAACAACCGATGAATTCGGAAGGTTTCTTCTTGCAACAGATGGAATACCTGAGCAATCTGCAACAAGCTTACAGTTTACCTTCTTTGTTTTATTTTCAGATTTATATTTTGCACCGGAGATTTTTTTATTGTCATCATATATAAAATCCACAAAAGATGCACCGTAGATAAATTCGGCACCTGCATTCTGCGCTTGTTTTGCCATTGACATAATATAATCGTGCTTATGCATACCTATTACAGGTGAGTAACCACCGGGAATTTTTGTTTTTGCATATGGTGAAACCATATTTGAGCGTTCAAAACGGAATTCCCTTATAGGATTATTTTCATCGGGAATTGTGAGGCCGAATTGCTCCATCTCCCCTTCGCCCATATGGAAAATATCGTAATCGCGAGAAACGTTTTCAGGTAAATTTTTTTCAATCACAAGAACCTTAGCGCCTTGCTCTGCCATTTTCTTTGCAAACCAACAGCCTGTGGTAGATGCACCGACAATTAAAATATCGTATTTTGCCATATAAACACATCCTTTGAAATATTATTGTTTAATTATACAATGCAAAAAACTTAAATTCAAGTACTGATAAATTATCATACATCTTAACTCTCAGACCCTCTCGGGTTCGAGTCCTTATACATTTATTCAAACAAAAAACAAACACCACAAAAGTGGTGTTTGTTTTTGGCAGGGGCAGAAGGACTCGAACCCTCAAGGACGGTTTTGGAGACCGGAATGTTACCATTACATTATGCCCCTATATTAACTTGAAATAAATGGTGGACCATCAGGGACTCGAACCCCGGACCAACCGGTTATGAGCCGGTTGCTCTAACCAACTGAGCTAATGGTCCATAAGCAACGAATAAAATTATATTCAATTCGCCACCATTTGTCAAGTGTTTTTATAAAGAAATACTAATAAATAATATTTTTTCATTCTTTTTAATTTTTAGGCGTTTTCGTGGAAATACTATGATAAAAATGAGGTGAAAATCTATGTTGTCAATATGGAAAGCTGAATCGCAAATTGATACATTTGACTCATTATATGAAGATATTTCAACTGATGTTCTTGTTATCGGCGGTGGTATTACAGGCGTATTGTGTGCGTATATTCTAAAGGAATCAGGTGTTAATGCAACGCTTGTTGAAGCGCGGTCAATTGCCAGCGGAGTAACACAGAATACGACGGCAAAAATCACTTTACAACATGGACTTATATATCAGGATATTTTTAAAAAATATGGAGAAGAAAAGGCAAGACTTTACCTTGACGCAAATCTCAAAGCATTAAATAAATATGAAAAGTTATGTAAAAATATAGACTGCGATTTCGAAACTAAAGACTCCTATGTTTACTCAGTTGATAACAGAGAAAAGCTTGAAAACGAATTAAATACATTGCAGAAAATAGGCTACTTGGGTGAATATATAAGTGAACCGAAAATCCCTGTTAAAACTGTAGGTGCAATACAGATAAAAAATCAAGCACAGTTTAATCCTTTGAAATTTATATCGACAGTTACAAAAAAACTGAAGATTTATGAAAATACATTTGTTGAATATATAGATGGAAAAACTGCAATAACACGTAGAGGTACCAAAATCAGAGCTAAAAAAATAATTGTTGCAACACACTTTCCGTTTATAAATAAACACGGCAGTTACTTCCTGAAAATGTATCAGCATCGCTCGTATGTACTAGCTCTCGAAAATGCTCGGAATGTTGATGGAATGTATGTTGATGAAGCACAGAATGGCATGTCTTTCAGAAACTATAAAAATCTTTTACTTGTTGGCGGTGGAGATCACCGCACAGGCAAAAAAGGCGGAAATTGGAACGAATTGAGAAGTTTTGCTTCAAAAGTATATCCCAATTCAAGAGAAAAATTTTACTGGGCAACGCAAGATTGTATGACTTTGGACGGAATACCGCATATCGGACAATATTCACCTAATACATCAAGCTTGTTTGTTGCCACAGGCTTTAATAAATGGGGCATAACATCTTCCATGGTTTCTGCTATGGTGCTTGCTGATATGGTACAGGACATAAAAAATCAGTACGAAGAATTGTTCTCACCTTCAAGGTCAATATTACACCCTCAACTTTTAGTGAATTGTGGTGAAACCCTGTTAAATTTCGCTTTTCCTACTATTAAACGTTGTCCTCATTTGGGTTGCGCTCTCAAATGGAATCCTTACGAGCATACATGGGATTGCTCTTGCCACGGCTCACGTTTTACTGAGAATGGAAAAATAATTGACAATCCTGCAACGAAAGATGCTAATATATAGTTTTTACGCAAATAATAAAACGGAGGTTATATTATGAATAAATTAAATGGTTTTGAAATTACAAAAAGAGATAGGGTGTTACGCGGTTGGCAAGTTTCAACAGGACTTGTACGTGAGTATCAGGAATATGCACGAGAAATTGAAAACGAAGACAAGGAGCTTTCAAAAACCTTTGCTCAGCTTTCCGAAAACGAAGCACATCACTCTGCATTGCTTTTAGAGATTTTGAAAAAAGAAGAAAACAAATAAATCAATATTTGACACAGCTCCCCTGCCTTGATATAATTTTAATATATTTAAGGCAGGTGTTTTTATGAAAGAAATTATTTTAAGTGCTGATGGAGAAAGCTTCTTGTATTCTGTTCCCGACCATGTTGCTGACAATCTACATGAATACTGCGTAGAGTTTTGTAATGTATGGCTCAGACCCGGTAATAAAGATGCAGAGCACCTATTCTTAAACAATGTTGCTTGCTACAACGAACATGATTTTATTGAATATTTGAATAAATATATTTTTCCTAATCAAACATCTGTACTCATCAAAAATCTCGGATGGACTAATCTTGGAGAAAATCTTCCAAAAGAATACGTTAAAACACCTTATTTTAATTTTTGATTAAAGGATGGTTGCGCATATGAAATCAATAGTTTATTTTTCAAAAGAAATTTCTCCTGAAAAGGTACTTGAACTTTATAAATTGCTTGGTGTTACATTACCCGGCAAGGTAGCTGTTAAGGTTCATTCAGGCGAGAAAGGCAACCAGAACTTTCTGAAGCCTGATTTTTGGAAACCTATAATTGATTTTGTAGAAGGTACAGTGGTTGAATGCAACACAGCATATGAAGGTGCAAGAAACACTACAGAACGCCATAAAAAGCTTATGGAAGACCACAGATGGACTGAATATTACGATGTTGATATCCTTGATGCAGAAGGCCCTGATCTTGTACTTGATATTAAGAATGGTGAAAAAATCAAGAAAAACTATGTTGGCAAAAACATAGTAAACTATGATTCTATGCTTGTACTTTCCCACTTTAAAGGACACCCTATGGGTGGATATGGTGGAGCAATCAAACAGCTTTCAATCGGTGTTGCATCATCATACGGAAAAGGCTACATTCACGGTGTAGGCAATCCTGATAATTTCTGGACATCTGACCATGATGAATTCTTAGATTCTATGGCAGAATCTGCAAGCTCCGTTGTTGATTATTTTAAAGGCAACATTCTCTATATTAATGTTATGAAGAATATGAGTGTTGACTGCGACTGCTGCGCAAAAGCGGAAGATCCCTGCATTGCAGATATTGGAATACTCGCCTCTGCTGACCCTATAGCCATAGACCAGGCCTGTATTGATTTGGTTTACGCCTGCTCTGACCCGGGCAAGCCACATCTTATTGAGCGAATCGAAAGCAGAAATGGAATCCACACCATTGAAACAGCCGCAAAAATAGGTTATGGCAAAAGAGAATATGAATTGATTGAGGTATAAACATAAACAGCTCTTCAGATGAATTCTGAAGAGCTGTTATATTTTATAGGCAGATATTTTATTTTTTCATAGTTTTCAAAATTCTTATTGTCTGCACAGTCATATAGATAACCATCGCACTTATTGCAGTGAGAATTACAGGTGGATTATCTGAACCGAGAATAAGGTTCATTATTCCCGCAAGACCTAAATAAATGCCTGTAGTAAGCACAAAATGAATAATAGCTGATATGATAATTTTCTTTTTAGCCTTACCCTTTTCAACTGCAATCATAACGGGTAAAACAGTTGCAAGTGCACCAAGAATAGCAGCGTAGATATAGTACGGGATTTCAATCCATTCAATATATGTCTGATAAGAAAGAGCAAACACAGGAATAGATAAAAGAACCGCAACAAATGGTAATGCAACGCTCTTTTTTGATTTCTTTAAAAGAATAACCACCCATACTGCAAAAATTATAAGTGGAATAATTATTGCAAAATACTGAACATACGCATCAAACAGATTTGGTTCACCAACATTAATCTGTACCTGCTCTGCAGAAGCGTTGTATGGTGTCTGACCGCCTTGTTTTGAGAAACCTATAACTGTATCTTTAAGAGTACCTGCAAGAGAATAATCCCAAGATTCAAAATTAAGGGCAAATGCTGGGCTTTCTTCTGAAAGTGTGAAATCAAAATTTTCGGCATCTTTAAATAGCGGGTCTGCTACTGTAGGGAAATGAATGAAGCCTTCTTTTTGGGCTTTCTCCAGATTATATGTAAGACTACCTGTATTAAAATACAGTTCATCCCCTTCAGTTAAGCTCCACATAAGGTTGCCGTTATCATAGAAATGAGATGGTGTTTGCATTTCAATGTATATAGGAGCTTTATCTTTTGTAAGGAAGATATTGTTATAATAAAGACCCGTTGCGTGGGTTTCGCCCTTATCAATACCAGGACTTACAAGACCTTCGCCACTAAGAGCAGCGATATTATTTCTTATAACATTACCTTCACCATAGTGGATATTAAAGCTCTGGTTTCCACAGGAATATACAAGGTTTTTTTCAACCTCCATATATGATGAGCCTTCGTCAAGGTAGATACCCCATCCACCATAACCGCCTTCAGTTGGGTCTGCGGCAACATTATGGATTACATTTTCTGTAAGGCGTGTACCCGGTTGTTTGCCAAGCATATAAATACCACCCATATCGGAAAGCCAACCCTGACCGATATTATAGATAAGGTTTCTGCTTATATTGATATTCTTGGTAACGTGGTAATCATAACCCCATATCCAACCAACAGAAACACCTGTATAGTAGCCATCGTGAATTTCGTTGTTAACGATTTCGGCTGTATCGCAGAATGTAACATGGATACCTATACCGCAGAAGAATTTTCTGCCATATTTATAAATTTCATTATTTTTTATTGTGATGTTCTGTGTATAGTCATTTTCACCGGGAAGACAGTTAGTGCCACCCACATAAATTGCAGTTGCAGCAATCTCATAGAAATAGCAGTTTTCAACTGAAGAATTTTCAACTCCGTTTCTTAGCTTGATTGCTGTACCACCAAGATTTGTAAACTCGCAATTTTTAAAATGAACATTATTGGCATATTCAACGGTTACAACACCATCAACAAACAATGCTGCCTGTGGAAATTCAACATTGTATTCGTCGTGCCATGAGCCTTCATAAACCCAATCCGCCTCGGGATAAATCCAATCAGTACGAGTAAAGCGAACACCCTCAAATGAAATACCGTTTACATTTCTAATATCTACAAGCTTATCAATATTTGAGCCGTAGAGAGTTAGTGTATCCGGTTTTTCGTTTTCAAAAGGAACATAGTAAAGAATACCTTCCGCTCTGTCAACATAATACTCACCTGAGTTATTAAGTGCTTCAAAAACATTTTCAAAATAAAATCTGTCAATATCCCTGATAAGCATTGATGATGGTCTTGACATTGATATTTTGCCATTTTCTCTATTCAATGAATTTATACCAGCCAGCTCATCGTGCCAATAGTGAAGAATACGAACATTTACATCTTGTAAATTTTTAAACTCAAATAGGATATCCTCTGTATTACAATAAAATGAGTTTTGACCCAATGTAAATTCCCAAGGTGTATTTTCTTCTGTCCACAAATCATCCTCAGGAGCTGTTGCCTTAACAGTAAAATAGCCTGTTTCAGGATACCTTGTAATAGAAAGCTCATTATTGTCACTAAAAAGAGATTTGAAATACCAATTCTCGTTAGTTGTATCAAGCTTTTTGGTAAAAACCTTTACACCGTTTACTTCGCTTTCATTAAAACCCTTGATAGCCTTTGCACCTGAAAACTCAACAATCTGATTATTGTATGCTTTGTATGTAACATTGGGCATATCGGTTGAGTCAAATGAGAGTATACCATCAAACTCATAAGTACCACCTAAAAGATAAACTACCGCAGTTTTACCAGAGTCTTTATATTCTTTAAGTTTATTCTTTGCGCCCAAAAGGCTGTAT
>CAJGCL010000106.1 GCA_904501675.1 Clostridiaceae bacterium | reverse complement strand
TCCTTTGCTTGAGCGCCTGCAAGAGTTATTTCGCTATCAAGACAAGGATCATCAGGCGACCAGCCGAAAGCTTCACTTGTTATATTATATTTTTCTCTGTCCTTCTGCCACTCATCAAAGAAATTACAATTATCATCAATAAAGGATGTTTTCACTTTTGCTGTTTTAAAGCCGTAATCACTTAAATCTATATTGAAATTAAATATTGCGTTTTCTTTATACTCAAGCTTATTTTTATAATTATATGCCATTATACGAAGGGTTTTTGTCGCTTCATCATAAACGGATACTGCATCCATCTCCACGCCAAACTGTGTGGGTTTTACAGAAACTGATGTTCCTACCTTTTGCGAGCCCTTAAACTGAGCCACATTCTCTGCAACGTGATATGAAATAGTCGGATAGCCACTCACCATGCCACCTGTAAGGAAGCCCCATGAAGAGAAATAATCTATATTATTATCAAGACATTGTTTCCAAAGTCTTGCATCATATGCTGCCTGATATGTATGGCCGACTGTTCTTGAAAGAAGCTCATCGTTATCTTTACCGCTTTCAAGACCAACCAGAAAACGACCTTCATCAACACCATAAATCAAGTCATTAAGTCCGTAGCTTTCCGCAGTGGAGCGAAGAAAATCAATGGTCTGCGGAAGTGTAAAGCCTTCAGTATATTCCTCAGGAGAATAGTCATAGAAGGAAGCAGAAAGATAGCATACTCTTGTTCCCTTTTTACCGTTTGCGTAGTTAGTACCTTTTGCTATATGCTCAATAAACTCTGATTCGTCCCAATGGCCTTCTGTTACAGTCATTGAATGGGCGCCCACAAACACATCTTCACCTATGGCATCAATAAGCGCCTGCACGGTATAATCATAAAGCTTGCAATATTCTCTTGCTGCATCCTCCGGTTCTTCACTTGCAGTTCTGAACCAATCCCAGTTTTCGTATTCGGTCATAACGCCGAAACGCCATTTAAGAACCTCTTCTTTTCCGAATTCCTTTACAAGAGAATCTGCAAGAGCATAAATATAGTTATAATAAACATCGTAATCGTCAGGCGGATAAACATTCATTCCGAAGCCATCCTGAAGATAATTCTTCGTATATTTAAGCGGCACGCCACCTAGTTTAAGATGTGGCTTTGCACCAAGCTTCAAAATACCTGCACAGTTTTTTATAAGAGGCTCAAAATCATAGTCATCAAGCACATCGAAATTCATTGGATCCTTAAACAAATCCCTATCCTCTGTGCCACCTGAACACTGCATAAACTGAACATACTCAACAAACTCAAACACGTTGTAGTCTTCATTTATCTGCGGGTCAAAAAAGCTTTCTCCCATATGCCAGATATTGTTATTACTTACAACATTAGAAGCAACACCATTTTTTTGTGATATGTCAATTGTAAAATCTGCTGACGCTTCCCCTTGATAAATACCCTTAGGTAAAATTGCAAGGGTAATAACTGCACCAATAATCAAAAGCGCTATAACTGAAAATATAATTTTCTTTTTCATAATATACCTCTTATTTAACTTCAATAGTTTTGAAATCTTCTCTTATTTCTTCCACTGTTCCCGTAGCAAGGAAATATTCATAAGAAAATGGTGAAAAGCTTTTAAACTCATACTCTTTGATTACTGCAATATACGATGTAGGTCCATCTTTTGATGGGTCCTCATTAGTGGTTTCTCCTCTTGCGTATACACCGGATAAAAACGTTGTTTCTTCAGGCATATAAACGCCTATACCGAAGCTATCGTCAAACTCACCTGTAAAGGCTGACCAATGCTCCAGTGATTCAAAATTAGGATACCCTGCGTCAGGCCAGAATATAAGGTCAGGCTCGACAGTCAGAGGCTCATCAGACCAAGGCTTATCGCCTGCATAATAAACATAGCGATTAAATGGCTCTATGCAATAAAATGCGGGAATTTCTTGAGTAGTTGTTGCAGAAGGATACCCTGAAAAATCCACAAATCTGCAAGAGGCATGAACCAAATCGCCCTCAAAGGAATATGTAGCTTCCATATATGATGGCGTTATAAATTCTTTTTCTTTTGCCCAGTCAAGAGGTCTGCACTTAACATAAACAGAATCCTCGGTTACACGCAAATCAACAATCTTACTCGCATCGTTAAACTGATTGCCACCCTGAACAGGATTATAGCGCCAATCGTTATCCATAAAAACACCGTGGTCATATTCCAGAGTACCATAGTATGACTGCTGTACAAGTCTTCCCGTATCGTTTCGGTTAATAAGATTCACATTTTTATTAACTGCCTCTGCGTTATATCTTTGAGAAGCATTTGAGTCCACCTTTACTTTACCATCAACACAAATAGCTTCAACATTTTCATTGAAAGCTTCAAGATAACTTAGTGCGCCACCCCAATGCAAATCAATGCCTAATTTATGTTTGGATGATTCAATGAAAACTTCATTTTCAGGAATCGCTCTATTGAAGGTTGATATGCCATAGAAAACGATCTCCCCGTCTTTATTATCAAGGCATTCAAACTCAATATCGCAAATAGCGTTTGCTTTTTTACCTTCAAGGAAACCATCTATAAATGAGAAAAACTCACCTTTTTTTGCAGGCTCAAGAAAGAAATCTTCTGATATTTTCTTTAAGCCATCAAAATATGTGATGGTGCCTTTATAGTAATTTTCTGTTGAATATTTAACGCCGTAATAATTAAACCAATCGGTTTTATAACGTTTGCCATTATACATCGTCTGAGTAATTTCGGATACGTTATCCATAACCTTATACTCCTTATCTACAGATTTCTCCATAAAGCTAAATGGATATGTAACGTAGCCTGTAAGTATCGCAAAAACAAGCCCGATTGCTACAACACACCCCAGAACTCCGCCTATAATTTTGATTACAGTTTTCACGAAAACCACCTCTGTAAGAGATTATATCCACAGTATAACATACAATTACGATTTTTATTCTGCTTTTAACCCTGTTATGTACTCAAAAAATGGCAATTCGTAATTTGGAAAATAAATTGCCCATTTTTCTGAATTATGTTCAATATCTAAAATATGATATTTTTTCAAAAACAAACCATTATTATTGCATGTGATTTTATATTGCTTGTATGCATCTTCGTTATAGCCTATGTTTTTATTCCACATTGGTACCAACATGCTTTTCTTAACAGTTCTGATTCCCTTTATTTCGTTAGCTGGGATGCAATACTTGTTTGTCATATCTACAATACAAAGATTTCCGTTTTCTGTATATACGGAATACGAAAAATTCTTGTACGGAGTATTACTCAGTCCGATAGCTACAGGTCTTGGTGTATCTTTTTTCATTTTATATGAAAAAGTGATAATATCCACATCTACTGCATTGGATGGAACACCAAGCTCCATATAAACACTTTGGCACATATTATCTGCTCGGCTTTCAGTAACAATAGTTTCTTCGCTTTCAGACGTTTTCTTATTTCTGTGTCTGCCATACAAGAACAACAAGCCAAAGCAAAGCCATGCAGCACCGCCAACCCAGAACACTTCAGGAGCGTTGCTATATGCCTGAGACATAGACACATCTGATCTCAAAATACCACGAAAAACTGCAAAACCAATTATTGCGCAAACGAACTGAACTATCGTTAACGGAAGAGGTAAGGCTCTCTTTTTCTCTACCTTTGCTACCTCTTCTGCAACTTTATCCAAGCTTTGTGCGGTTGCAGCAGAAATAGTCTTTACGACAAACTCCTTACCGTTTTGTTCATCGTTCTTTTTGTTTTTTGAAATATCAATACATAAAAATGGTTTCATATAAACACCCCTTTTCTTAATAATATCACACTAACCCCTTGATTTCAATAAAACAAACCTTCTACGTAGTAGTAATTTGAGGAAAGAACGAAGAATTGCCACCCGACGCTGTATAAAGATACTGCGAGGGTGGCAAGACATTTTTTATAACAATTTACTGCATAGTAATAATTTGCGAGATTTTGATGCAGAATGCAGTTTTAAAGTGTGAAGCTGTATGAAGATACTGCGAGCACACAAACATCTCTACAACAAACCTCCTGCATTGTAATAATTTTCGAGATTTGAGGGAAGAACGAAGAATTGCCACCCGACGCTGTATAAATACACTGCGAGGGTGGCAAGACATTTTTTATAACAATTTACTGCATAGTAATAATTTGCGAGATTTTGATGCGGAACGAAGTTTTAAAGTGCGAAGCTGTATGAAGATACTGCGAGCACTAAAAAAACAAGTTCTGCGCAAAATATCGTAAATTATTCGCCCTTCATGCCGAGGAGCTCTACGGTTCCATCGTAAACAGCCTGTGAAACCTTAATTGAATCAAAGATTGCTGCTTCGATATCGTCATCGGTAGCGCCAAGCTCTTTTGAGAAACGGTCAGGGATGAAAAGATTTACATCCATAATATCTGCAAGTCCGTCTACATCAATACCGCTTTCAATACCCTTTTCGGCATATTCCTTCTTAACACCGCCAAGGCCCATTCTCATCATCCATGGAGCAACAGAGATAATCTTTCTGTTAGCACCCATTCCGCGAGCGTTATAAACGATTTTAAGGAATTCCTTCCATGTAAGATTGTACATAGAGATAGGCCAAGCCTTTGCACCCTTTGACTTTTCAGCAGCGCCAACGATAACTTCGCCAACCTGACGAACTGTAAGCATTGCTGTACCTCCACCCGGATACATTGTGAATGGGAGCTTATCCATTCTCTTAATCTGCTCAATAAGGATAACCCAAACAGGCTTTCTACCTGGCTGAGTACCGAAAATATATGGAAGTTCAAGAACAGCTACATCGAAGTTTTCGTCTGCGAATGAGAATGCAACATTCTCCTGGTCAATACGGCTTCTGATGTATGGATGCTTTTCTGTAAGCTTCATCTCAGGCTTTTCTTTTGCAAGATATGCAAAGTATGAACCAAGAATAACAGCATTCTTAACTCCAACCTCTTTACAGATAGGAAGAATTCTTTCAAGAGGAGCAATATTGTACTTATAGTATGCATCATAAACAGGTGCAGGGAATTCAACTCTTTCGTCGATACCTGCAGCGAAAACGAAGCAATCCTGACCCTTTAACATTTCACGGATTTCATCATCTGATTTCTCGTAAATATTGCAGAATTCAATTTTCATTTCTTCAGGAATTGGAGCGCCTTCTGGAAGAGGAGGAAGAGCAACACTTGTTACTTCATGACCTCTTTCAATAAATATACGTGCAGCTTCGCAGCCCAAAAGACCTGTGCCGCCAATCATAAATACTTTCATTCTGTAACCTTCTCCTTAAAGTTATCAAAAATTTCAGGACCATAAACGTTGTCTTCACCTTCACGGTCCCAAACCTGTGCAAAGAATGGGTTGATTCTTGCTTCTTCGTCATATGCCCATGGCCATGGAAGCTCTGCAGGGCACCAATGGCCACCCTTGAGAACAAGGTTAGGAGACATTTCGAACTCGTTGCCTCTTGCGCTAACCCATTTAACAGGAGTATACATATCAACAATTTCTGTTGCAAGGCACTTACCGCCACGGAATTCAGCAGCCTTCTGTAAATCCTCAAGAGTAAGAGAATCGAATGGCTTTGTTTCATCGTAGCCGTGGTCAAGAACCTTAACGTCAGGTGCTGTTGTTTTCTTTGAAGGGATGATAATTTCAAAATCCTTCCAGCTTCTCGGAAGCTTGTTATACTCTTCCATGCTGCCATAGTAAGCCTTCATTCTTACGTCAACTTTATTTTCTGCCCACCAGAGTGTACCATACTCAGGTGTTTCAGCAATTTTCTTCATCCAGAGCTTTTTAAGGATTGGTGCAAATGGTTTTGCAAGGAAAGCCAATTTGTAGAAGGATTCAACCTTATCCATCATGCTCTTGAAATATTCTTTAACAGGAACATTAGCGCGGAAGTGGCAATACTTTTCAAGCTCATCACCATCGTAATACCACTGACCGTGGAAGTTACGTGTTGTGAACCAATGTGGGTCAAAGAGTTTCTTTGGTGAGCCAAGACCAAGTGTTCCAAGAAGAAGGTCTTCAAACTCGTAGTTAGTAATTCTGTATTCTTCACCTGAGCCGATATTGTAAAAGCGTCTCCAGAATTCTTCAGGAATATCGTCGCCGCAAACGTTTGCAAGAAGACGACCTGAGTCTTCAACAGTTGCCCACTCAAGCATACCATTGATTGGAACATGGTACATGATTGGCTCAAGGTTTTTAAGAATTGCAGGGTAAAGAATACCCGACTGACGGAGAGATACCCAATGCTTAAGACCTGACTCAGCAAAAACTGCCTCCGCCTTAATCTTACTGATAGCATAGTGGTCATAAACAGAAACCTTGAGAGGGTCACCTGTTCTACCCCAATGGATAGGAGCATTTCTGTCGCCTGTTTCAGCAACTGTACCTATGTAAACAACCTTAACTGCATCAGGATCTGGCTGAGCCTTGATAGCGTTAACGATGTTCTGAGCTTCTGCAACGTTTGTTTTCTGTGTTTTAACAGGATAGTAGTCTG
>CAJGCL010000105.1 GCA_904501675.1 Clostridiaceae bacterium | reverse complement strand
GACGTCCAGTATAAATACAGCACACCTCTTAACATATATAAGGCTGATACATCAGAGGGCGTTGTAAAGGTTAATCCAAGTAATGTTATGGATTATATGAATATGGGTGGAGATGCCGGCGGCGGTATGATGGATATGAGCGCCGCTATGAACACCATGACTCAGACCTTCAGCGTATGGCTTGAGCTTATCGGTGACGACACTCTTATGGATGCCCAGTATGATATAATCGCAGGCAAAATGCCTGAAAAATACAATGAGGTTGTACTTATTGTAGACGGTAATTATCAGATAAATGAGCTTGTTGTTTATGCTCTCGGTCTTAAAGACCAGGCAATGTTCGGTAAAGAAATGATGGCTGCTCTTGCAAGCGGCGAAACAATGGATACTGAGTCTGTTTCAAAATATTCATATGATGAAATTCTTGATATGGAATTCAGCCTTGTTTTAAGCGCTGATTACTATAAAAAAGATGCCAAAACAGGTCTTTGGGTTGATAATAGCGAAAATTCACTCTATGTTAAAAATCTTGTAGATAATGGCGAAAAAATCAAAATCGTTGGTATTTTAAAACCGGATGAAAACAATACTCTTTCCATAGGTACAGGCGGTATTGGCTACAAACGCGAGCTTATGGATTTTGCCATAAACGAAACAGCTAAAAAGCAGATTGTTGTTGAACAGCTTGCGGATACTACTCGCGACGTTATAACGGGCTTTGAATATTCAAATCTTACAGTTAATGATTTCGATTTAGCTGATGTTGATATGAGTATAATCGACTATAATCTTCTTGATTTCAAGCCGTTTATGTCAATGGCAGAGGGTATGGATTTAGCCGATATTGATATGACCAACATGGCGGCGATGTTCGGCTTTGATAATATGAGCGAGCTTCAGAAAAAGCTTATGGAAGGTTTCCTTTCTGATGATCAAGTTTTAGCTCTTAAGCAAGCCTATGTTGACACATTAACTTCAAAAAGCTCTCTTGAAGGCACACTTCAGAAAATAGGTTATTCTACCTTTGAAACACCTTCAATTATTTGCTTCTATCCTAAGAATTTTGAAGCAAAAGAGAAGCTTAACGAGCTTATAAATTATTATAATGATAAGGTTGCAGAAGATGGTCATGAGGAAATGCAGATTAAGGTTTCTGACTATATCGGCGTTTTGATGAGCAGTATTACAACAATTATTGATGTTGTAACATATGTGCTTGTTGCTTTTGTTGCAATTTCACTTGTTGTTTCTTCTATAATGATTGGTATTATTACCTATATCTCTGTTCTTGAAAGAACAAAAGAAATTGGTATTCTTAGAGCAATTGGTGCATCAAAGAAAGATATTGCACGAGTGTTTAATGCGGAAACTACGGTTGTTGGTTTAGGTGCAGGTATCATTGGTATATTGTCTACATTGATACTCGAAATACCTATAAACCTTCTCCTGAAATATGCAGTTAAAATTCCTGCTCAGGCAGAGCTTCCTGTTGCAGGTGCAATAGCTCTTATTATAATAAGCGTAGTGCTTACTCTTATAGCAGGTCTTGTTCCGTCAAGAATTGCGGCGAAGAAGGATCCGGTTGAAGCCCTCAGAACAGAATGATAAATAAAAGCCACAGATTCAACGAATCTGTGGCTTTACTTACCATCTGTAATTATGTAGGTGCCCTTTATTCTGTAAAGCAGGGTAGCCCATTTGCCTTAATGCCTCGTATGTACCGATTGCTACTGCATTTGAAAGGTTAAGGCTTCTGGCATCATCAATCATAGGTATTCTTACACACTCTTCGGGGTGCTCTAAAAGGAGCTCTTCGGGGAGTCCTTTTGTTTCTTTGCCAAAAATCAAAAATGATTTATCGGTATATTCAACATCCGAATGTGTTCTTTGAGCCTTTGTTGTGAAAAAGAAAAATTTTCCATCTTTGTTTTTTTCAAAAAAATCGTTTATATTTTCATAATACGTTAAATCAAGCAGATACCAATAATCAAGGCCTGCGCGTTTTAATTTTTTATCGTCTATGGCAAAACCCATAGGTTTAACTATATGCAGCCTTGCGCCTGTTGCAGCGCAGGTGCGGGCAATATTACCTGTGTTCTGTGGTATTTCAGGCTCAACTAAAACAATATTCAATTCGCTCATATTAAACCAAGTTCCTTTATGTAGAATGGGATTCCGCGTTCGAAATCCACACCGTATTTTATAGGTCTGTCCATAGTCTGTGTGCGGGCAATACAGTTGCAAACATATCTTACTGCAATAGCCATAGCTTCGTGAAGTGAAAGGTTATTTAAAATAGCACCGCAGAATGAGCTTGCAAAAACATCGCCTGTTCCGTGGTATACACCTTCGAGACGATTTTCAAAGTAGTAGTGAGGAACTTTATCCTGACCCATACAAGCCGCGCCTAATTTGCCTTCTTCAAAGCAAACACCTGTAAGAATTACGTTTTTGGCACCCATAGAGAGAAGCTTGTTTAAAAGATTTTCAATATATTCCTCTGTCTGTACCCCTTCAATTACTTCTTCACCAACCATAAAGCAGGCTTCTGTAATATTTGGAAGAATAATATCTGCCTTTGCGCAAAGTGAAGCCATAGCCTTAGCAAAGCTTTCGTCAAAAACAGAATACATTTTTCCGTGGTCTGCCATACATGGGTCTGCTATGAAAAGTGTATTTTCTGTTTTAAAGTCGTCAACGAAATTTTTTACTATATCTATCTGGTCAAAGGAGCCTAAAAAGCCTGAATATATTGCGGCAGGGTTAATGTCAATTGTTTTCCAATGTTCTGCCATTTTTGGCATATCTTCAGTTAAATCTCTGTAGGTAAAGCCTTTAAATCCGCCTGTATGGGTAGAGAGAACTGCAGTTGGCATACAAACAGTTTCCACGCCTGCGGCAGAAATTACAGGAAGAGCAACTGTAAGCGAACACTTACCGAAGCCTGATATGTCGTTTATAGCTATAAGTCTTTTCTGGCTTTCCATTTGAACACATCCTTTGTTTTTACAGGGAATATTATACTACAATTTGTTTTATAATCAATATTTATTTTGCTGAAATTTAATTTTAAATTCATTCTTTTTTATGGTTTATATTCCATTATATTATTGCTGATTTAAAAAAGATTTTGTTCGTTTTCGGGAAAACTTTAATTGAGCAATCTGCTCAAAAATCTGCGGAGGTGAAAAATATGCAAATGAAAATGAGTACTGAAAATATGGCGAAAATCGGTGGCGCTGCAATGGCTATAGGTGCGGTTTCTGCGGTTGCAGCGGCAGTGGTAAATAGCAGAAGCACAAAATCAAAAATGAAAAAGCTTGCAAAAAAATCAATTAAAACAATGGATAATATTGTAGGTAACGTAAATTCAATGATGAAGTAATAAAAACGCAAGCCTCGATTTTTCGAGGCTTGCAATATGTGATGGTGATTAAATTGAAAAAGTTTATAGCATTAATACTTATATTAAGCTTTAGCATAAGTTTATTAGGGTGTGGAAGAGAAGACGATTCATCCTCCAAAACCTATATCTATGAAGAAAATCCTTCGCATCCCACAACCAATGAAACAAGTACAACCTCTCCAGATCCTGCACCTATGATAAGTGGCAATAAAAAAGGTTCAGTATTATACGCTAAAAGAACCGATACAGATAAAACATATACAGGGCTTGACCCATTGCCTGAGATCAGGCTTCCTGTGGTAGACCCTGAAAATGTAAGGGGTATAAGCACCAAACCTATAAATCATAGCTTTGGCGTTTCAAAAAATGGCGAGCCTCATGAAATATCTGTAAATAATCAGAAGCTGTACGAAAAATATGGAGCGCTCTGCCTTGATACAACAGGAGAAAAGGTTATCTATCTTACCTTTGATTGCGGTTATGAAAACGGATGTACCGAAAAAATACTTGATACACTTAAACTGAAAAAAGTGCCAGCTGCATTTTTTGTTACACTTCCACATGTTAAATCATGTCCGGAGCTTATAGCAAGAATGGTTAATGAGGGCCATATTGTAGGTAACCACTCTGTGAATCATCCTAACTTTTCAACTATTTCCCGAAGCAAAATGGCAGAGGAGATAGAGGGGCTTGATAATTATCTGCGCGCTCATTTCGGCTATTCTGCCCCATATTTCAGGTTCCCTGAAGGTGCTTGCAGCGAAAGTGCATTAGATTTAGTACAGAATCTTGGTTACACATCTGTTTTCTGGTCAAGCGCATATGCAGATTGGGATACAAAAAATCTGAAAGGTAAGCAGTATACTTTTGAAACTGTAACAAGCCGTCTGCACCCTGGTTGCGTTTTACTTCTGCATGCTGTTTCACCTGATAATGCAGAGGCACTCGGAGATATAATTGATTATGCTCTCGCTCAAGGCTATAAGTTCAAATCTTTGAGCGAATAACTTGTTTTAATCTGCGCGTAGTATTTGCATGTAATAAGAAACACCTGCCTCAAAATAAAGGCGGGTGTTTCTTATTGTATAGTTTTATATGAAATTCATTACTAATTCTGTTACAAGCACACCTGCGCATGAAAGAATTGCAACCTGTAAAAGACTTCTTTCAAAAAATGCGGCAATTATTGCAACAACAAAGCCTACAGCAGCAGATATTGTGTTTCCTGTTGCATAAAAGCAAGCAGGTACTGTCATGGCAGAAAGAACTGTGTATGGGATGTAGTGGAGAAAAGAAAGAACAAATTTATTCTTTATTTTTTCTTTTATAAGCACCATAGGAATCATTCTTATAAGGTATGTAACGCCTGCCATTACCGCAAGGTATACTAAAAATTTCTGATTATCCATTTTCAGTTTCCTCGCTTTTCTCTTCTTTTATAGGCGCTAAGATTGCAAAGAGTATGCTTGATACTACAGCGCAGATAATAACAGTGAAGCCTGATGGTACAATGCTTAAAGCAGGTATGTATCTGAAGCAACAGCTCAAAAAGATTGCCCATACTACACAAAGTGCAGTTGTTTTTTCTTTTTTAGCAACAGGTACAACAATGGCAGTAAACATACCATAAATTGCAAGCCCCAGAGCAGAAACAACAATAGTAGGCAATATGTTTCCTGCTATTCCACCTACAAATGTACCACTTGTCCATCCGATTATTGGTAAAAGCATAAGTCCGTACATATATTTTTTACCTACACTACCACTGTTTGAGTGTGCAACGGCAAAAATTTCATCGGTGTTTGCAAAGGAAATTACAAGTTTATCAAAAAATTTCACTTTGTTGGAAAATTTCTGAGATATAGAAACAGACATAAGCGAATATCTTGAGTTGATTACAAGCTGAGAAAGCACAAGCTCCATAATAGTTCCGTTTGCCATAATAGGTACACCGGCAAGCTGACCTGCACTAGTCATATTTAATAATGAAATTAAGGTTGCTTGTAAAACAGTAAGGCCGCTTTCAACTGCAAAAATACCAAAAGCAAAGGATACTGAAAAGTATCCGATGCAAATAGGTATACCGTCTTTTAAACCTTTTTTGAATGAATTGATTTCCATGTTATCTAACTAATTCTTCCATTGATTCGATAAATATTTTGTTTCTTGTAGTCGAGATGTTAGAAATAAATATAACATCACTAATCGTTTTGTCTGCAGTAAAATCTTCTAAAGAAGTTTCAAAATGACGAGGGTCAATAACGTAAATTTTACTATAGTGAGGAACAAGGAAAGGCACAAATGCGTTCCCGTAGCTGTCTTTTATAACAACGCAAGTTTCACCATTTGGATTATCGTTATTAACAATTGTTGTAAGTGGGTTATCGCCACCGATAAAGGTAAGGTACTTTAATGTGTTTCCATAATCGGAAACATCTTTAACAATATCCCAATCATACTCTTGTCCATTGTCTTTTGTAATGGTGCATGAATGATTATTAAATGGTGTATATGTGGTAACAAAGTCAGAGTTTTCTTCCAGTGTGGAACTCTGACCCGCACTTGTATAGAATGTTCCTGTGAAGTTAGTGTATGTTTCTGTATTGTAGCTTGAAAGCGGAATGGGTGTAATGCCCTTTGTGTTACAGAATTCAACATATGCATAGTAAGCACCCAACGCAGTCCAATGATGGTCTGTACGGAAATAAATATATTCATTTCTGTGGCTTCTCAAGGAGCTATAAACCGAGTCAACAGTAACCGCGTTTTTAATTGAACCATTAAAATATTGAAGAGCTTTTTCCTGGTTTGCAGAATTAACCTCTGCGCGAAGAGCATCGTCAAGTGTAACATCTATACTTGTAGGAATTACCATTGCAAAAACATTGTTCGTAGGTTTTGCTTTTTCGCTTATTGCGCTTACGCTGTTTATAAAACGTGGTGCAAGTGATTTTGAGAAGCTATAGTATTCATAACCACTGTCGCCTGCAACAATAATTGCGCCTAAATCCTGTGTTAATAAACCGGGCGTCCCAACACCAGGTGGTGTTTCTGTAGGTTCAGTGCTTTGGGGCACTGTTACAGGTTCGGTAGTGGATTCGGTGGTTGATTCGATTTCTGTTGATTCTTCTTCAAGAGGTGTTTCAGGAATATCATCGCCTGAATCAATATTGCCGTGAATTACTACATCATTAATTCCATAGAAGGATTGTATTTTTGTGTTAAGTCTTGTTAATTCCTCCCGGAAAGGGAAGGTATCGGAAAACCATACACCAATATCGTCAAAATAATCTCCGCTCTGTAAAGCAGAAAGAGAAAAGGTTGGGAATTCTTTAAGGTTTCTCTTTTCTGTTTCTGAGTAAT
>CAJGCL010000104.1 GCA_904501675.1 Clostridiaceae bacterium | reverse complement strand
TCTGCCACGGCGGTCGTTGCGGTAGCCTCTCTTTTCGCCACCTTCAGGAGTGATAACAACTCTTCTTCTGTCGCCCTCACCTACTGAATGTGATGTAACGCCTTCGATTTCCTGAATTGCAGTGTGGATAATTCTTCTCTCGTATGGGTTCATTGGCTCAAGAGCTGTGCTTCTGCTATACTTAAGAACTCTGTTTGCCTGACGCTTTGCAAGAGATTTAAGAGTTTCTTCTCTGCGGCTTCTGTAGTCGCCAACGTTAAGAGCTACTCTCTTATTGTTATCTTCTGCGCGGTTAACGAAAAGTCTTGTAAGATACTGCAATGCATCAAGAGTTTCGCCTCTTCTGCCTATGATATTTCCGTAATCCTCTTCGCAAGTAATTTCGAAATAAATATCTTCGTCTGTTTCTTTAGCGGTAACGCCTACACCTGTAAAGCCCATACCTTCAAGAATTGATTTGAGGTAGTTTGTTGCAGGAGTTTCCTTTGCTTCGATACCTGATAAATCAACTGTAGGCTCTGCTTCCTTCTTTTGAGCTTCCTTTTTAGGAGATTCTTTTTTAGGCTGAGGCTTTTTATCCTGAGCTTTCTTTTCAGCCTTCGGAGCTTTTTCCTGAGGCTGTTTTTTAGCCTTCGTAGCTTCTTTTTTTTCTTCCTTGCCATCATCATAATAAGCCTTAACCTGTGCATCCGCACCACCGAAAAGACCTAAAACCTTCTTTTTAGGGAAGGAAACGATTTCAACTTTAACGTCTGCATCAAGAGGTGCGTTAAGGCTTGCAATAGCCATCTTCTGCGCTTCTTCAATAGTAGATGCAACGCCAAGTGCTTCCTTTATCATAAATTCACCTTATTTCTTTTCAATCTCAACACGGCGTTTAACATTATTTTCTCTTGAACGCCTTGTAACTGTTTCATCTACCATCTGCTGAGCAATAACCTTTTTAGGGCTGTAAAGGTTTGTAAGAACAACCTGCTGAACAAATGAGATAATATTTGAAATGATCCAATAAACGCCTACACCTGCAGGGAACATAAATGTAAACCACAAGGACATTGCAGGAGACATAAAGGTCATACAACCCATTGTAGGATTTTTTGCCATTTCAGGATTCTGCTTACGCTGTCTTATATACATATAAATTGATGACGCAAGAGCAGAAAGACCTGCGAGAATAGGAATTAACCATAACGCGTTAAACTCCTTAGGGTTAGGAGTCTGAGTAAGGTCAATACCTAAGAATGTAAAGTTTTCTTTAAGGTTTGCAAGCTCAGCAATTTCAGATTCACTGAGAATTTCACCAAGAGAATCCTTGAACTCTGAGAACTTGTTAAGAATATTAAGTTCGTACATTCTTGATGTATTGTTGTTTTTACCTGTTTCAACAACAATACCCATAAAATCTTTGAGCTTTTCAACAGTTGCTGTGCTGAAATTCAAAACCTTTGTGATTGGTGTATAAATAACACCATAAAGACCAATCATAACAATCATCTGAATTGCAAGAGGCATACAACCCATATTTGCAGCACCAAAGCCTTCACGCTGATAAAGCGCCTGAGTTTCCTCCTGAATTTTCTGCTGATTGCCTGCATATTTCTGCTTTATCTTGTTAACCTTTGTATTAAGGCGCACCTGTTTTGCGCTATTCTTCTGCTGACTGATTGACGCAGGCAAAAGGAAAAGTCTAACAAGAACTGTTAATAACAGAATTGAAAGAATATAGTTATCTGTAAGCCCATAAAAGGCGCTGAGCACCCATCCAAAAGGTACTGCGAGAAAATCTCTCATTTTTTCTGTTTCCTTTCGTAAAATAAAGGAGTTTATTTTTTCTCCTTTTTAGGCGGTACCGGGTCTACTCCGCCGGGGAACAATATGTTACATCTCATAAGTCTTCTGATTGCAAGAAGAGAGCCTTTAAAAAGCCCATGCACCTCAAGCGCTTCAAGAGCGTACTGAGAGCAAGTAGGATAAAACCTGCACTTTGGCCCAAAAAGCGGCGATATACGCCTCTGATAGAACCTGATAAAGGACATAATAGCCTTCTTCATTGTCCATCACTCTCCGATATAAGCATACCCTGCTCTTCAAAAATTCTGAGCATTATTTCAGCAAGACGAGTGCTTTTAATATATTTCGTTTTACTTCTGGCAACAATAACAATGTCGTACTGCGGTTTAACCTGAGGGCAAACGCTTCTGAACGCTTCTTTAAGCACTCTACGTGAACGGTTACGCTCAACTGCATTACCAATTTTTTTGCCTGTTGTTATACCAATACGGCAAATTCCCGCGCGGTTCTTTGAGTAGTAAATAACCAGCGCAGGATCAGTAATACTTATACCTCTATTATACAGCCGACGAAAGTCAGGATTTGTTTTAAGTGTAACGAAATCTGACACATTATTCTCCTTAGAGTTAAGACTCTAAAATTCAATTAATATGTGAGCTGCTTTCTGCCTTTTTTACGACGACGAGCAAGTACCTTGCGGCCGTTTCTGTCTGCCATTCTTTTGCGGAAGCCATGTTCCATCTTTCTGTGTCTTTTCTTTGGCTGATAAGTTCTTTTCATTTTTATTTCTCCTATCTATTATTCAGGTAGTATTTACGGAAGTAGTAGTTGAGTGGTAAATTAAAACCTGTATTTTATAAAATCCGCACAACGCATAGTCGCGCACATAGCATTATATAAAAAATCCACTAAAAAGTCAATAGTTTACTTGTAATAAACTTGTCTTGAAAAAAGCATATTAATATGGTATTATAGTACAGATTTAGGAGATGATTTTTAATGAGCGAATGCACACACGATTGCAGCACTTGTTCACAGAACTGTGCATCAAGGCAGCAGCCTGAAAGCTTAATCGAAAAACCACATGAGCTTTCAAACATAAAAAAGGTTATCGGCGTTGTAAGTGGTAAGGGTGGCGTTGGTAAATCCCTTGTTACTTCCCTTTTAGCCGTAACAATGCAAAGGCGTGGTTTTAAATCTGCAGTGCTTGATGCAGATATAACAGGCCCTTCTATTCCAAAGGCTTTTGGTATTAAAGAAAAAGCTATGGGAACAGAAAACGGTATTTTACCTTGCAAATCAAAAACAGGCATCGAAATTATGTCTGTTAACCTTCTTTTAGAAAATGATACAGACCCTGTTGTATGGCGCGGACCTGTTATTGCAGGCGCTGTAAAACAATTCTGGACAGATGTTATCTGGAACGATGTTGACTACATGTTTGTTGATATGCCTCCTGGAACAGGTGATGTTCCTCTTACAGTTTTCCAGAGCATTCCGGTTGACGGCATTGTTATAGTTGCCTCTCCTCAGGAGCTTGTTGGTATGATTGTTGAAAAGGCTGTAAAAATGGCAAACCTCATGAATATTCCTATCCTCGCTCTTGCAGAGAATATGGCATACTTTGAGTGTCCTGATTGTGGCAAAAAGCACTCTATTTTCGGTGAAAGTCACATTGAAGAAATTGCTGATAATCACAATGTTGACACAGTTTCTCAGATTCCAATCAACAACAAGCTTGCAGCAGCAGTAGACGCAGGCGCAATTGAATTGTTTGACGGCGATTGGGTGAACAATATTGCAGATAAGCTTGAAGCTTTGCTTTAATAAATGAATTTCGGGGACTGACTGTAAGCCGGTCCCCGCTTTTTAAAAGGTGATAATATGAAAAAAATTGTTCTTATTGACCTTGATAACACAATAATTGATTTCAACGAATGCGCCCGTCATTCAATAATGGGAATTTTCGAGGATTTGGGTTTTCATTACGATGAAAATGTTTTCGAAACATTTATTACAGAAAACGTTAAAATATGGAAACGCCTTGAACTCGGTGAAATTGATAAGCCTTACCTTCGCGCAAACAGGTGGAATATCATTCTCGGCAAATTAGGTATAGAATACGACGGCACAATTATTGAAGAACGATTCGAAAACGGCGTGGCAAAAGGTGCGTACCCAGTTGAATACGCATATGAATTACTCGAATATCTATATAAAAAATATGATATATATGTTGTATCTAACGGCTTCCGTTTTGTTCAGGAAAGCAGAGTAAAAATCGGAAATTACGATAAATATTTCAAGGAGCTTTTCTTATCCGAGGATATAGGCATACAAAAGCCTGACATAAGATTTTTTGATTACTGCTATGAAAAAATCGGTTGTCCGCCAAAAGAAGATTTAATCCTTATAGGTGATAGCTTATCAGCGGATATACAAGGCGGTATTAATTTTAATGTTGAAACAATTTGGTTTAATAAAAATAATGAGCCTCAGAACGATACTATAAAACCTACATATACTGTTAACCACCTTAAAGAAATTGAGGAAATATTATAAAAAGAATGGGAAAACAAATTGTTTTCCCATTCTTTTTAATTGCAAATATCAAAAAATTTATACTTTATTACCTTTTCAATATCACAGACATTTATCTCAACCTGATAACCAATTTTACCTGCGCTAAAGAAAATTTTATCCTTTGCCTGAGCTGATAAATCAATAACTGTAGGAAAAACCTTTTTCATTCCTACAGGCGAGCATCCACCATGAATGTAACCGGTAAGTCCAAGCAAGTCTTTGGATTTTATCATTTCAATATTCTTTTCACCAACAGCAGTGGCAGCTTTCTTCAAATCAAGCTCCTTGCAAACAGGTACAAGAAAAACATAGTTTTGCTTTGATTTCCCCACTGTAACAAGTGTTTTGAAAACCTCTTCAGGATTTTCTCCCAAAACCTGTGCCACATCCTCGCCTGCTACCATTCCTGATTGGGAATAGTCATGGACTATATATTGGATTTTCTTTTGATCAAGTATGCGCATTGCATTTGTTTTATCTATCTTAGCCATTTATTCCCTCTCCAAAGATTAAAATCTCTGTATTTTCCTCGCTATACTCCACCTGTTTTGACCATCTTTTAATGTTATCAATGCGGTCAGTAAGGTTGACACTACCCTTTTCATTATAGTTTTTCATATCACACATAGTGATAAATCGCAGACTTTCTACTGCAAAACAAACTCTTTGGGCAACGCATCCGTCAAAAACACTTTTTATTAAATGTCTGTAAAGGATATATGATAAAAGCTTCGAGTATGTCTCATTATTTTGCTCCCACAGAATTGAGGTATCACCTATTTCAGTTGAATTCAAATCAGAAATAAATTCTTTCCAGTTTTCATCTATAGGCTCTGTTTTCATATAGAGAGACAGAAGATTTTTATCATTTCTTAATTTGATTTTTTCTCCTGTAAAGCTTTCAGTTTTACTTAATATTTTTACAAGCTTTTCTTCAAACGTAAGAGTTTTATTGAAAAGAATATCAAACAAGCTTTCTCTAAAAGCAGAAATAAAAATATATGTATCGCTTTCTGCGATTTCGTCCTTTTCCTGCAAGGTTATTTCTTCCCCATCGTTATATTCAACAAGAGAAAAATCCTCTTCGCTTTCAAGAAGAATACGACAGACTTCCTCGCAACAAAGACCCAAACCGCATTCTGTAACACCGGGAAACCACTCGTAAAATCTCGGATGCTCACGACAGATATCACAAAGATAGTTTTTTCCGCAGTTTATTATAATATCGCAAAGGTTGTCCTTATTTAAAAATGCACATCTTTCATTTTCACAAAGACGAAAACAAGTGCTTCCGTCATCCGATTCTATAAGATTTTCAGCGATTCTATTACCGAAATCACCTTTGACCTGATTGTATTTTGATAAGGTTTCATCATCAACATCAATTTCCCAACCGATGCAACAATTATCGGTGCATTTTGAGCTTATACATTTAAAACTGTCGTAAAACCAAGGCTTTATATATATCATTTTATAACCTCAATGTCTGTAACTAAAATTTTACTGTCTTTATAAACAAATTTAATTTCTATATTCTTGTAGCTGATTCCATATACTCTGTCTTCACTATCCTGATATTGTGGGCGTGGATCGAGAGAAAGAATTTCGATTATTTCTGTTTTCAAATCATGGTCTATTTCTATACTCTCGATAAATTCAACGCAAAGATAATCCTCTTTATGTTCATCAGAAAAACCACCTAAAGCATCAGGTATATTATCAACATATGGAAGATATGGTTTTACATCGAATATAGGTGTGTCGTTTTTCAAATCTGCGCCCGAAACAACAAGAATTATACCGTTTTTGGCTTTTTCAACACTTTCTAATTTAACACAAGAAAGTCCTAACCCATTAGGTCTAAAGGGTGAGCGAGTTGCAAAAACACCAACCCTTTTGTTTCCACCAAGCTTTGGCGGTCTTACCGTTGGTGACCATTCGCCACCATTTTCAGAAAACCCCCAGATAAGCCATAAATGAGAATATTGCTCGATTTCTCTAAACAACGCTTCATCACTGTAGTTTTTCTCAAAAACAATTTGTGATTTTACAGATTTCGCAAGACCACTCTGACGTGGCGCACCAAACTTTTCGTTATAGCCATTTTTTATATATGCAATTGGTTCAATTGAAACTTTAATATCAGACATAAAAATACCGCCTTTTGTAATATTAAATATATACCACAAAAGGCGATTTTCGTCAATTTAGGGTGAAATGAGTTATCCGAACCTGCCTAAAAGCTAATCTTTTTAAATCTTTTCGGCGTTTCGATCTTGAAAGGCGCCAGCCTATCTTCGCCCTCAACACCAAAAATCCAATAAAAATCTTTCGCTTTTAGGTCGAAGATTTTATACAGAGCAGATTCTTGCTCAATCAAGGCAAAAACGCAGGGAATCCTGTCGGATTGCC